>CACZPE010000133.1 GCA_902782875.1 uncultured Ruminococcus sp.
GAGAAAAATGTGATACGGGAGGGATGACCATGAAGGTTTGCGGAACGGTACACAAGTACCACGACAATGTTGACACCGATGTTATTATCCCTGCCCGCTATCTCAACACTTCAGACCATAAGGAGCTTGCCGCACACTGCATGGAGGATATCGACAAGGACTTCGTGAACAGCGTAAAACAGGGCGATATCATAGTGGCGGAGCATAATTTCGGCTGCGGCTCGTCAAGAGAGCACGCGCCTATTGCGATAAAGGCAAGCGGTATATCCTGCGTGATAGCATCTACATTTGCCAGGATATTCTACAGGAATTCGATAAACATCGGTCTGCCGATACTTGAATGTGACGAAGCGGCTATGGAGATAGAAAACGGCGACAGCGTGGAGATAGATTTCGATACAGGCGTGATAACGGATATCACCAGCGGCAAGACCTATCAGGCTGAGCCTTTTCCCGCTTTCATAAAGGATATCATAGCGGCAGGCGGACTGCTCAACAGCATAAAAGAGGCATGATATGGATCTTTCACCGTTTTTTATAACAGATGAGTACGGCTATTCGCTGTGTCTCGATACAAACTCAGACTTCTGCAGGGATGTGTTCACAAGCCGTGCGGACGAGGGCTTTGAAGGCAGCGGCTATGACTGGGACGCGCTTGCGGCTCAGTTTCTCAATGAATGTATGCCGTATCTGATACAGTATATCATATTCGATTCCGAGGCGGGTATGTTCTGTGCTATGTCCGAGGACAGAGAGGTGCTCGAGGATCTGGCAAAAGGTCTTCTTGAGCTCTGTGAAGACAAGGACAGGCTTGCAGATATACTCAGCCGTGCAGAGCATATATGACAGGGTGATGGTATGGACAGAAGGATAGCAGTCATAAGAGGCGACGGTATAGGCCCCGAGGTCGTGAACGAAGCGATAAAGGTACTTGACGTGATCGCAGAAAAATACGGTCACCGCTTTGTATATGACGATCTGCTCATGGGCGGCTGTTCGATAGACGCATACGGCGAGCCGCTCACCGATGATACGATATCCCGCTGCAGGGCGGCAGATGCCGTACTTATGGGATCTATAGGCGGCAACACCTCAACATCACCGTGGTACAGGCTGCCCGCAGACAAACGTCCCGAGGCAGGACTGCTCAGACTAAGAAAGTCCCTGGGACTGTTTGCAAATCTGCGTCCCGCACTGCTTTACAGAGAGCTGCGCGGAGCGTGTCCGCTGAGAGAGGATATCGCCGCAAAGGGCTTTGATATGCTCATAATGCGCGAGCTCACAGGCGGTCTCTATTTCGGCGAAAGACACACCGTCGAAAAGGACGGCATCATTACCGCCACAGATACTCTCACCTACAGCGAGACAGAGATACGCCGCATAGCAGTAAAGGCGTTTGATATCGCCATGAAGCGCCGCAGAAAGGTCACAAGCGTCGATAAGGCCAATGTGCTCGACTCCTCAAGGCTGTGGAGAAAGATCGTCGATGATGTGGCAAAGAACTACCCCGAGGTAAGCTATGAGCATATGCTCGTGGACAACTGCGCTATGCAGCTTGTGAAGGACCCGTCGCAGTTTGATGTGGTCCTGACGGAGAATATGTTCGGCGATATACTCTCCGATGAAGCATCCATGATAACAGGCTCTATCGGCATGCTGCCGTCTGCGAGCCTGAATGAGACAAAATTCGGGCTCTATGAGCCCAGCGGCGGCTCCGCTCCCGACATAGCGGGCACGGATACCGCAAACCCGATAGCTACGATACTCTCAGCTGCCATGCTGCTGCGCTTCTCTTTTGATATGGACAAAGAAGCCGATGCGGTGGAAAACGCAGTATCACAGGCGCTTGCCGGGGGCTTCCGTACAGCTGACATCATGTCTGAGGGCAGAAAAAAGCTCTCCTGCTCCGCAATGGGCAGTATCATCGCATCTCTCATCTGAAAGGAATATACCATGAAAAACACCGTACTTGTACAATCCGGGCGAATGTGCCCCTGTAATGCTTTCTGAATAAATATACTCACAGGACGGTGTTACTATGCCTATAAATATACCCGACAATCTCCCCGCAGCCGAGGTGCTGCGGCAGGAAAACATATTCTACATGACCTGCAGTACCGCTATGCATCAGGACATAAGACCCCTGAAGATAGTGATACTCAACCTCATGCCCAAAAAAATAGAGACAGAGACACAGATACTCCGTCTGCTCTCAAACACGCCTATACAGGTGGATATAGAGCTTCTGCAGATGAAGAGCCATGTGTCAAGCAACAGGAATACTCCCATATCACATCTGAACAAATTCTACAGCACCTTTGACGATATAAAGTCACAGCGTTTTGACGGCCTTATCATAACAGGTGCACCCGTGGAGCAGATGGAATTTGAAGAGGTGGACTACTGGGATGAGCTCTGCGAGATCATGGACTGGTC
Organism: uncultured Ruminococcus sp.; assembly: GCA_902782875.1. The sequence goes on from CACZPE010000133.1 coordinate 2,437, forward strand.
GCTGACGAATGTTTTCTCCACCTTCCATATCTGCTGGGGCGCACAGGCCGGTCTGTACCATCATTTCGGAGTGCCGAAGTATCCCCTGTCCGAAAAGATGTTCGGGCTTTTCCCCCATAAGATACTGATGCCCTACCATCCGCTGATACGCGGCTTTGACGAAACATTCACGGTGCCCCATTCGCGCCATACCGAGGTAAGGCGTGAGGATATAGAGAAGATACCCTCTCTTGAGCTCCTGACCTACTCAAATATCTCCGGAGTGCATCTTGTGGGCGACAAATCCCACAGACTGTTCTTCACCACTGGACATTCCGAGTATGACCGCTTCACTCTCAGAAACGAATATTTCAGGGATGTGGAGAAGGGACTGAAGATAAACAAGCCCTACAACTATTTCCCCTTTGACGATGTGGGCAATCCTCCTCACTTCACATGGAGAGGTACCGCTCATCTCATGTTCTCAAACTGGGTGAACTTCTGCGTATATCAGGAAACACCGTTTGACCTTGACAAGCTGCAGCCAATAATAATACCGGAATAACAAAATCCCTTACCCGTACGGGTAAGGGATTTTTTCATCACAGATCAACAGCGTATTTATTTCCGTTCTCGTCCTCGGATCTTCCGTTGACGGTATAATATGCCTTTGATCCCTTGATGCGCACTTCTATGGAACGCACCTGCTTTTTGGTATCCTTTCTGAAATCAGCCTTGCATTTCTCGATTATCTGCTCACCTGTATAGCTGCCGCCCTTGCACTGATACTCTATCGGCAGTGCGCTCTTTATGCCTGCACCGTCGGCCGCCGTTTTCTTTGCTGCTGTCTTTGCAGCAGGTTTTTTTGCAGTTTTTGCGGCAGGTTTCTTTGCTGTTTTTGCACCTGTCTTTGATGTTTTCTTCTTCGGCTTTTCCTCGGGTACTCCTGCGATAGCGGCTACGGTCTCAACGAGCTTTTCCGCCACTATCCCCGCAGTGTCCTTCTTCTTGCCCGACGGCTTCTCTGCCCCTGCAAGCTGAGATATAGTCTCTGCGGCAGTTTCAGCAAGTGTTTTCTTCTTTGGCATATGAACACCTCCGCTGCTCAAAGTACTGAGCATTATTTCTTTATGTGTATATTGGTTATCTCGCTTATGTGTATGCCGGTAATAGCTACCTGATCGCCCGTGAGTGCGATATAGATATTATCGGTACCGTCCTTTATCTCGGTGATGCACTTGACGGATATTCCTGCATTCTCGGTAGTGGCAATGATGAAATTCTTCTCTCTGCTGAAGGATATGGTACAGTCAAATCCTTCCTTGTTGAATTTCTTCCATGCATCCCATCTGTACTTATATCGCAAATTTCTCTATACATAATATATAATTTTATCATATTTTATATCATATGTCAATGAAATGCACAATGTCAGACAGTGTATATCCGTTTTTTTGTACATCTTCTGATTTACAGAGCCGATACTTTGTGCATTTTGTACATCTTCTGCCATAACCGTAAACAACAATCCCCCTGACGGATGCCGTCAGGGGGATGTATTTCGTCAAACTGCATATCATTTGTATCAGCATATCATCGGAAGAATACTTATATTACCCGAAATATGCGGCAGCTTTATCCTGTACTTTTCCGCAAGTGCAGGGCCGCAGGCAGCGGAACCCACGCCTGCCATCGCAAAATCAACGCATATCACACTGTATCCGCTCTTTTCAAGCTCAAAGCAGTGTCTCTTTGCCGCCAGCTCCTCCTGGGTATACTCCGATGCGCTGAAGGAAAATCCGTCAGGCTGTGAGAACCTAAGAGATGCATAGGCAGAGTGCACGGTCATATTCCTGCAGCCGCAGTGAGAGCCGTTTTCCTGCGGGCGTATATAGTCCTCGTGCATATCCTTTATATCAGCGGAGAAATTGCCCATATATGAAGCCTGATGCTTGTCGGTATAGCTTTCATATCTGCCGCAGCCGAAATAATCCACACGGGAGAATTCACGGGGCAGGAAAAAGCGCAGACCGAAACGCGGGAGAAACTCCACCTTGTTTGAAGTATCCGCCTCACACGATACCCTGAGGGTACCGTCTCCTTCTATCTCATACACCGCTTCCATCACTGCAAAGGGCTGATGTATGCTCCATCCGAATGACTGCCTTGAGCGTATAACCACGCATCCGTCCGCGGCTGCGGCGGATGTTTCATAAACCTTTACGGTATAGTCGCCCAGATGTGCGGCATACCAGTCGTTCTTCATCGTGTCATTATCGACAGGTGCGCGGAAGAAATTGTACTGCACAGGCTTTGCAAGTATATTCCTGCCGTCTGCATATATGCCGTCAAACTGCGCTGTGCGCCTGTTGAACACGTATCTGACGCTCTGCGTCTGTATGCTGAATTCAAGCGGGCTTTCCTCAAGAGATGCAGGGGCGGATATAGTTTTAACGCTCTCTCTGCCGTCAGATATCTTGATCTGATCAAAGCAGACCTCTGCCCCGTCCTCATATACTCCGAAGCCGTTCTTTGCGGTGAATATGAAGCGGATATACATCTCCCTGCCAGTGATATCGGCTTCGGGTATCATGATCTCAGTCTCTCCGCCCGGGGATACCGAGAAAGAGAGTTTCCCCTCTGCGGCAGTACCGCCGTCATATGTTATCTCCCATCTGCAGTCAAGATACTCACCTGCATCGATGAAGGCAAGAAGACTGGATATAACAAATCTCTGTCCGTCACCCTTTGTCACTCTTACAGGGCGGTATACCTGCTTTACCTCATACAGTCCCGTATGAGGAGTCCTGTCGGGAAAGCAGAGCGCATCCATGCAGAAATTGCCGTCATCGTGCCTTTCTCCGCTGTCGCCTCCGTAGCCGTACTTCGGTCTGCCGTCATCTGTATATCCGAGTATGACCGCATGATCCGCCCACTCCCAGACAAGGCCGCCGCACAGTCTGTCGCTCGACATGAACAGCTCGTGATAATCCTCAAGATCGCCGGGGCCGTTGCCCATGGCGTGACAGTATTCACAGAGTATGAAAGGCCTTTTCTCCTCTTCCTTTTCAAGGAACTTGCGTATGTCCTGCGGCGATGTATACATCTCGGATACCACGTCGAGCATATCATCAGGGGTATCATCGAGTTTGTAGGTGCTCTCATAATGCACAGGCCTTGTGCTGTCGAGCTGCTTTATCAGCTTTGCGCCCTCACGCATATTCTCTCCGTAGCCGCTCTCGTTGCCCAGCGACCAGAATATGATCGAGGGACGGTTCACATCACGGGTGACCAGCAGTCTCTCGCGGTCCAGTATCGCCTCTCTGAACAGCGGATCCCTTGCTATCAGCGCTATGCCGTTGTAGCCGTCCTTATAGGTCCATTTCAGATCGTTGTATACATTGACGCAGCCGTGGGACTCCAGATCCGCCTCATCTATGACATAAAGCCCCAGTTCATCGCACATACCGTAAAACTCGGGCGCATTCGGGTAGTGAGAAGTGCGCACCGCATTTATGTTGTGAAGCTTCATCAGCTCAAGGTCGCGCCGCATCTTCGCCCTGTCCGCATAGTATCCCGTATCGGGATAGCTGTCGTGACGGTTGACGCCGAATATCTTTATATGCCTGCCGTTGAGCCTCAGTACACCGCCGTCGGTGCTTATACTTCTGAAGCCCGTTTTCTCGCCGATAAGCTCGTCCTCCGTCCCGATCTCCAGTCTGTAGAGATAGGGGCTTTCGGCAGACCACAGCATGACATCCTTCACGGTACATTCAAAGGTACCGCCGTCTGCGGCTCTGCCCTCTGCTATGAGCTTGTCGCCGTCATACAGTCTTATCACAGCATCAGCGCCGTGCACCGTAACACGCAGCACCCCGCCGCCGTCCTCATCAGGCTCAGCGGTGATGCGGTAATCGTTTATGCGCTTTTCGGGGCGTGAGAGCATATACACATCACGGAATATGCCCGAGAGCCTGAACTTGTCCTGATCCTCAAGATATGTGCCGTCGCAGTATTTGAGCACAGCTGCGGTGATGATGTTTGTGCCCTCATGCAGCATATCCGTGATATCAAATTCCGATGTATGGTGAGACACCTGAGAATACCCCGCAAATCTGCCGTTTATGTACAGATACAGACAGCTGTCAACGCCCTCAAAGCAGAGTATCCTTCTCATGCCGTCGGGAGCGTAGCTGTATCCGCGCCTGTATACCCCGACAGGTATATCATCGGGCACATACGGCGGATCATACGGTATGGGGTAATTCACATTCGTGTACTGCGGGGTGTCATAGCCGTGAAGCTGCCAGTTTGACGGCACGATTATACTGTCTGTGAATACAGTATCCGTAAAATCGTCGGGCATATCGACAATACTTTCATACCAGCAGAAATCCCACTCGCCGTTTAAAAGCTCAAAGCGTTCTGATCCTTCACGCAGGGCAAAGGGATCCTGCCCGGGGCCGAACGGTATGAAATAGCAGTGATCGGGCAGTGTGCCGATATGCAGCTTCGACGGGTCCTCGTGATATATCATAAAGCTCTTCGGTGAGCCTTTTTCTGCAATAAGTGATATATCCATAATATCCTCCCCTATTCGGATTTTTTGTAGGTAAACGTGATCTCTATCCTGTCTATCTTTTCATTTCCTGCTTTCCAGATAACCGCAGAAGCTCCGTTGGGAGCTTTTGACACCCACTGATTATACAGATTCATCCTTGTGCATTTTCCGTCATCGGAGCAGGTATACCCCTTGCCGCTCAGCTTCTTTTCCTTGCCGTTTACTTTGAAGCTCTTTATCTTTATCTCATAACCGGGATAGAGCCTCTCGCCGTTGTATATGCCCAGTGCGGAGAAAGCCGTTCCCTTTCCGCCGCCCGCACCAGAGAGATCAAGGGATACGGTGTATTCACCGTCGCCTTTTATCAGAGCGTTTGAAGCCTTTACATTCATCGTCTTGTTTGTCGGGTCATAGGTATCGCCCACACAGTAGGATACCGAATAATCGCTGCTCTGATACATTATCCATGCCACGGCGGTATCATCGGATGCAGGTATGTCATTGCTGTCTGACATCCTGTTCTCGGCTTTTTTCAGATCGCGCTTCATGGCCTTGCCGGCATTTTCCGCGATCTGCTCCTTTGTGAGCTTTGACTGTGCCGAAAAGCTCCTGTCCCTGAATATCTTTGCTATGGTCTTGTCCTTGATTTTTCCCTCACTGCGGCGATAGAGACCGTTGCAGTCCCAGAGCACAGGACAGTAGTTATACAGGTCGCAGTTATTGAGAAAGTTGGTGAAGTATTTGTCCGTGTCGGGCTTGGGAACAGCGCTGCCGTCGGTGAGCACGCCGTATTCGCCTATTACCACGCCGTAGCCCTGATCGGTGAATTTCTTCATCTTTGCCATTGCCTTGTTCTGCGACTTGTACTGTATCGGCGAGCCCCACTGATTGACCGCCTTAGTGCCGCAGTAGTCCCAGGGTCCGTAGTAGTGTACGGAGAGCAGGAGTTTTTTGTCCGCAGTATCCTCGGGCATTCTGAATCTGTTGTCGCAGGTGTGGTCAAAGTCGGTGTTGTAGCCCGCGATAAGCAGGAATCTGTCCCTGTTCTTGCCGCCTGTGGAGCGGACTGTCTTCACAAAGGCGCTGTTTATCTCATATATCTTGTCAAATATCCCCGAGGATGTAAGTGTGCCTGAATCCTCGCAGTACTCCTTGTTGTTGAGGCCGTCGCCCAGTTCCTCGTTAGCCGATTCGAGTATAAGCTTGTAGGAATAGCCCTTGAATCTCTCCGCCACCTGAGTCCACATGGATGTATACATATCCATGGCCTCTTTGCGCGTCTTTTCGGAGGCAGAGCCGAACTTTGCCCACCAGCCGCCGTCCCAGTGATCATTGACTATGACGTACATATCCGCGTTGAGAGCATAGTTCACTATCTGCTCCACACGGTCAAGCAGGCGGCTGTCTATGGTATAATCGCCGCTCTCGTAGTTCATGCCGTTGGTCCACGCAACAGGAATCCTCACGGTGTCAAAGCCCGCGGCCTTCATGCCGTCTATCATCGCCTGAGTAGTCGTGGGCATGCCCCACAGATTCTCAAAGCTGCACGGATCCTTGCCCTCAAGATATCCGCTGTGGCCGTAGGCCTCCATGGTATTGCCGAGGTTGATGCCGTTGCCCATGAGATAGGTGACCTCAATTGCATCAAGTTCGTTTTTCTCTTCCTTTGCGGTGTTCTTTTTTGTAAGCTGTACTGCGGATGCGCCTGACTGCGGTGTCTCCTGTGTGTCTGCCATACTGCAGCCCGACAGGAATGTGAATAATGCCAGCGCCGCTGCGAATATTCTTTTCTTCATGCCTTTCCCTCCGTAAACGTGTCGTATGCGGTGTGATTACAGCTATTATAAAGGATATTGACAGCAAAATCAATAGATGATATTATTATTATATAACGATATGAACATACGGGAGGAAAATATGTTTTATCACTACCCTATCATTTCTCACGAGAGCAGATTCCCGATATATCTTGTGAGCCTGGGCATGCACGAATGCCAGCCCTATGTCAGGCGCGGCACGGAATACGCCTTTCCGCAGCTTTTCTACTGCACAAAGGGCAAAGGCATACTCCGCACGGCTGACGGCGTATACGAGATAAAGGGCGGCACAGGCTTTTTCCTGCCCGCATCGTATCCCCATGAGTATTATCCCGACGGGGACGTGTGGGACAATCACTGGATAATCCCAGGGGGATACGCATGCGATGAGATGCTCAGGGGCATGGGCCTTGACAGGCTGAGGGTATTCACGCTTGACAATACAGACCGTCTTGACAGCATATTTTCCGATATCCACAACGTTCTGCTCCATGACGGCATCAGCGGCAATATAAGGGCATCGGGCTATCTCTACGACCTGCTGATTGAGTTTGACCGCCAGCTCAACCATATCGGCACGGTGAAAACTGATCCTCCCCTGAGAAAATGCATAGACTTTATAAACACCGGCTATCAGCAGAAGATAACGATGGACGATCTGTGTGCACTGACGGGCATGACCAAGCAGCATATATGCAGACTTTTCCGCACGGTGCTGGGCGCGCGCCCGATGGAATACACCGCAAAGCGCAGGATACAGGCGGCAAAGGAGCTCCTCAGCGGCTCTGACAGGAGCATAGAGGAGATAGCCGAGCTCACGGGCTTCGGCTCGAGCAGCTATTTCTGCAAGCTTTTCAGGCGCTATGAGGGCATCACGCCCACACAGTTCAGGAACGGCTGACCAAATGATGCGATTGTAGACCGCCGTATTTCGCCTATTTGTGCGGAATACGGCTTATTTCGCGTCCGATTGCGGCGGATATGTAAATTTTTTGCCTGTTTCTTGTGAAATCAGGGGCTAATTCCTTTAAAATCAGCGCAAAATATGGTATAATTATACGAATATGCACATTATTGCAGCAAATTAAATCATTAAACCAAGTTGAGACGATATGAAAAAAAGAAGATATTTTATAGCCGCAGCAGCGATCGCTGCTTCACTCTGCCCGATGGTATATGCGGCGGCGGGCATCACCGCATCAAAGCTTGCGGCGGATAAGGCAGCCTCCTCCCCGGAGGTGGTGATGTACGGCATAGACAGGGATATCTCCCTTGCCGACGACTATATGACAGACAACAGCGTTGCCGACCTGAAAGACCGCATAGAGGCCTGTGAAAACCAGATAAAGGCTCTGCGCAGGGGCGCGGGCGCATCCGACGATATGCCGCTTGAGGAGTGCTTTGACAAGGCCGATGAGATGCAGTACACCCTGTTCTCGCTGAGAGCCGACCTTGCCGCATATGAGCTCGAGCAGGACGAGAACGCCCTCTACGCCGAATATGCCGATGCCCTCACCGATGAAAAGCAGCGAAACGAGGCATACTCCGTCTATGACACGCTGAGAAAGCACGAGTACAACGGGGCATATCTTGACTATCTGAAGCTGTATTCGCGGTATCTCGGGCAGAAGATAGACGTTGAGCAGGCCAAGGCAGACGAGGGCTATTCCATGCAGGTGGACGCAGACACCCTCAGGGCGTCCAAAGCCTCCGCCGATGCCCAGGCTGCCGAAATAAAGGCGGATATGGACTATGCGGAGAAATACTTCGAGCTGACCTACGGCGAGGCTCTCCCCGCGCTTGAGAAAGAGACCTTCACTCTGCCCGACAGAAAGAAGACGGAAAAGAAGTTTGCGGAGTCCTACTACGCCCCGTACAGGGAGAGACAGGCGGAGAATATCCGCTCCGCAGGCAAAAAGCTGGGTGATATCATCGCCGATATAGACTCATTCACCGCCCGCACAGACGGCGATCACAAGCTGGAACCCGAGCTTGCCGAAAAGCTTGACAAGCTCAGGGAGAGCCTCAGCGCAAAGCGCGACCTGCAGGAAAAGCAGGCGCAGAAATACGAACTGCAGGCGGAGAACTACCGCAGGGAGCTGCAGCTCTACACCGAACGCCTTTTCTCTCAGGCCGAGGTCCTCACGGAGAAGATCGCCGCATATGACAGTCAGATATCCGCTGCCAACGAGCAGATACGCATACAGACCGAGCTCTACAACTCGGGAATGATACTCGAGCACGAGCTGACCGAGGCAAAGGTCACGCTAAAAAAGCTCACCGCCGAGCGCACTCAGCTGATATGCGACAGGGACAGGACGCTGTACTGCCTCAACAACGGAGTATATATCAATTAGCAATTAGAAATTAGCAATTAGCAATCATTGTTTGCAAAGGATGATATATTCGGCAAGCTTCGCGTATGGGTCGATGCCGACGGCGACGCTAAGAGCGGCGAGGGCGAGCTGAAGACGCTTGCGGCAAACCGTCGCCTCAGGCGATGGTGGAAGGGTTTACGGCGCACAGCCAACCGCGCGGAGC
>CACZPE010000134.1 GCA_902782875.1 uncultured Ruminococcus sp.
GACGGTGCTTGATATTGCCGATGCCTATTATTCTGTCGCCGTACATTATCCAGTAAGTCGTACAGGGGACATATCCCTCGGGCAGATCTATCCCTTTCGCAGTATCAGCTTTTTCCCTCAGCCACAAAGGATACGAGCCCTCATCTATATCAGACGGGGCAGGGGATACCATAGCTCCCTCTTCTCTGACAAGCTCTTGCAGGAGGCGCAGTCCCTCTGTGCCGTCATATACCGTCACTTCTCTCAGCCATATCCTGTTATCCAAAGCCGTCACTTCCTGTCATACGGTATAGCCGCCCACGGGCGTGCTATACTTTGCGTAGAATTTCGCTATATTATACCGCAAGTGTTCTGATACCCGAAAAAAGTGCGGATGTCCGCACTTTTTATCGTATTTCTCCGAACATAAAGCAGCCTGCATCCACATAGCGCTTCCAGCCGTTCTCGATCCTGTCGAGCACCAGCTGATAGCGTTCATCATCGGGGTTGCAGTCCCATCGGTCCAGAAAGCTCTCGTCAAAAACAGCCTTATGAGGCACATATTTCTTCAGTACTTCCTCATCGCAGCGCATGGGCTCTTCAAGCCTGGTGTAGAGTATACCCAGCTTCCCCAGCAGACGTCTGAGCTTATCGGGACATTTATCGGTGAGCAGCGCCACAGGATATTCAGTACATATATATCCGTAGTTCTCAAACTGCCCCGGTGCCCACGCCGGTGTGAGCATATACCATATGTTGTCCGCCCATTCGTCCCAGTCGCCGCAGTTAAGACCGTCTTCCGCATTTATCCTCATTCTTACTGCTTCAAAATCATAGCTTCTCCCAAGCCCGGCCGCTTTGGAGAACAGCTCCGTGTAATTCATATTATCTTCTCCATAAACCATTAGCTGCGTATACGCAGCATCTGCGCAGACATCAGCGCATACACTGGCGTCTGCGCGATCAGGGCCGATCAGTCGCCGAAGGATATGCCCAGCGCCTTTGCACTCTTTACATAACCGCCGTCGGGATCGACAAATTTAGTCTTGCCCGCAACCTCCGAAAGGGGATTTTCTCCTATCTCGGACTTTATCATAGCAACCGAATAGCCATACTTCTTATCTGCGATAAGCTGAGCCGCCCTTACGCCGAAACGTGTTGCAAGTATTCTGTCATATGCAGACGGGCTGCCGCCTCTGAGCATATGTCCGGGCACGCATACCCTTGTCTCTATTCCCGTAGCCTTCTGTATCTCGGAGGCTATAGTAGAAGTAGCAGTCGTGATGCCCGCATCGAGTCTTGCCTTTGCGCGCTCCTTCTTCTTCATCTTTGCCTCTTCCTTGCTGAATGCCCCCTCCGCAACAGCAACGATCGAGAAGCGGTGGCCGTTGTCTGCACGCTTCTGCAGACATTCGCATATGCTGTCTATATCATAGGGTATCTCGGGTATGATTATCGCATCTGCGCCGCCTGCAAGTCCCGAATAGAGCGTGAGCCAGCCTGCCTTGTTGCCCATGATCTCCACCATGAGTATACGGCTGTGGGATGCGGCTGTGGTGTGGAGCCTGTCGATAACGTCTGTTGCGGTATCGACCGCGGTATGGAAACCGAAGGTCACGTCCGTGCCGAATATATCATTGTCTATCGTCTTCGGAAGGCCTATCACATTCAGGCCCTCTTCACTGAGAAGGTTTGCCGTCTTGTGAGTGCCGTTGCCGCCGAGGGTGAGCAGACAGTCAAGCTTCAGATCCTTGTAGGTATCCTTCATCTGCTTTACCTTGTCGATATTGTCCTCCCCGATGGAAGAGATCATCTTGAACGGCTGACGCTTGGTGCCGAGTATGGTACCGCCCTGGGTGAGTATTCCCGAAAATTCGGAACGGTCCATTTCACGGGCTATATTGTTTATAAGACCATAATAGCCGTTCTGTATGCCGATCATCTTGACATCGTCGCCGAATTCATCGAAGCATGCCCTTGCCACGCCTCTGATGGTCGCATTGAGTCCGGGGCAGTCACCGCCCGAAGTGAGTATGCCTATTCTTTTTTTGCCCATAAAGTCAGTCCTCCGTTTTATATTTTGGTGTTTTTATATTTTATAAACCTCGAAAAGATTGCCGGTTCAAAGGCTCCCTCCGGGAGGGAGCTGTCACGCCTTTAGGCGTGACTGAGGGAGATCGCCCGAAGATATAGAGTATAATGTGCTATTATCTATCCGATTAAGAAATAAACGGTAGTATATTCGTCGGATATAAGAAAGAACGTTTTATTATATACCTGCGGTCGTGCTCCTTCCGTTGCTCAACTCTGAGAGTTGAGCTTACCCGCTACGTATATACTGTCTAAATCAGCTTAATGTAGATTGGTGCTTATTTAACAGGCTTGTTTATCCATTTCCTGTAGAATTCCTCGAACTGAGCCGCGGGCATGGGCTTGCCGTAGAAATAGCCCTGTGCGTAGTCGCAGCCCGATTCACGGAGTATTTCCGACTGACCTGAATATTCCACGCCCTCTGCAATAGTTTCTATCTTCTTGGATTTTGCTATCTTTATTATAGCAGATACTATCTCCCGGGACACCTCGTCCTCTTCAAGAGATATTATGAAGCTGCGGTCGAGCTTGAGAAGCGTTATCGGCAGCTGCTGTATATAGCTCAGCGAGGAATATCCAGTGCCGAAATCGTCCATGGATATCTTTATGCCGAGCTTTCGCATCTCGTTCATCTGTATTATAGCGTGCTGTATATCCTTGAGTGCAAGGCTCTCTGTGAGCTCCACGTCGAGATACTCGGGAGCAAGCCCCGTCTCCGCCAGCACATCAGACAGTATCTTTGTCACATTGGTCTTGTAGAAGTCCATCGCAGTGAGATTTATGGATACCGTTATCGGCGGGAAGCCCTCCTCCTGGAGATGCTTGTTCTGCCTGCATGCCTGATGCAGCACGAAATCGCTTATCCTCGTTATCATCATGGATCTTTCCGCTACGGGTATGAATTCCATGGGAGGTATTATCGTGCCGTCGGGCTTTATCCATCTGATAAGCGCCTCCATACCGATAACAGAGCCGTCTGTCAGACTTATCTTGGGCTGGTAGTAGAGCACGAACTCGTGATTGTCAAGGGCGTCGCTTATTTCCTTTTCCATATTCGAGCGGTCTATGACACCGTCACGCAGATGTGCATCATAGCGCATGGACGAGTTCTTCACACCCTTTGTGAGATTGAGCGCGAATTCGCTGTGCTCGAGTATCTCGGAGAAATCCTCGCCCTCAAACTCGCTGTCGCTCATAAGGCAGTAGCCGAAAGAGCAGTTTATGTTATGCTTTTCAAGGCCGCCGCCGCTTATGGTCGCAAGGTCGTCTCTGACACGCCCGAAGAATGCATCTATCTCGCCTTCCTCTGCAGCCCTGAACAGAACGCTGAAATTATCTCCGCCTATCCTTGCTGCAGTACTGCCGGGAGTGATATTCTTCATCAGTATCATCGCAAAGCGCTTGAGCAGATCGTTGCCCGTTTCATATCCGCAGGTGTCGTTTATGATATGGAAATCATCTATATCCGCAGTAATCACCCAGTAGGTGTCATCAGAGCTTTCGCCGAGCCTTACGGACGCGAGCATCTCATCGCCTATGGATATGAACCTGTAGCGGTTGTATATCTGTGTAACGTCGTCGATGAACGCCATCTTTTCGATTATGCGGTCCTTTTCCTTGTCCGCAGTGACATCTATTACCGCGCCGCCTGTGATATAGCCGGTATCGTCCTTGATCGTCTTGTAGCGCACATTGAACCAGTGATAATCACCGTCCGCCGCTTTTATGCGCACATCAGCAGACATGGTCTCATCACCGGGAACGCCCATAGTAAAAGGCTTGATGAGGATACGGTCCTCGTTGTGTATCATCTCTGCGAGCCTGTCTCTTTCTGCAAAGCAGCCCTTCTCGGGGAGTCCCAGCATAGTGCAGAGCTGTTCGGAAAGATAGTACTCATCCTTGTCATCGTACCTGAGTATCAGGCCCACTCCCGAAAGCTCCGTAGCAAGGAAATATCTCTTCTCGGACTCCGTAAGTGCCTCTGATGCCCTGACAAGCGCCTTTTTCAGTCTTATCTCGTCATTGAGATTCGTGCCGACAGACATCATCATCTGATCCTCGCCGTCAAGCTCGAACATTACCGATGTTGCCCACGAGGTCGTCACCGCACCGCCTGTCTTGCTCTGTATAGTGAATTCCTCTCTGCTTTCAAGAAAGCTCAGGAATATATCCGGATCGTTTGAAAACGCCTCAGGCGGGAATATCTTTTCAAGCTTCGCAGGGTCCTCAAGGTCGGCTGCAGTATAGCCTGTATCACAGGTGAAGGCGGCATTGGTATAGAAATACTTCCTGCCCGTATCCCAGAGCACCGCAAATACCGACATCCTGTCGGCTATATCGATAAGCGCCTTGTACTTTCTGTCCATACTTATGATCTTGCGGTAAAATGACATAAGAAGACCTATTACCGTCACGATGACGGCTATCACCGCAAATATTGCGATATATCTTGCCGCGCCCTCTGCATTATCGGTGATTATCCCGATCATGCCGACAGATGCCAGCATGAGCACAAATGTTATCGCAACCAATCCGAGACGATATCTTTTTCTGTCTTTTTTCATGCTGACACCCCCCTTCCGCAAAAAAGCACACAGTTCCTTATTATATTGATATATAAATATATTATACATCAAATACTGTAATAAGTCAATAGTTTTTGTAAATTTTGCACATCTACGAACACACAAAAAAAGAAGAAAGAGCAAAAAACAGTAAGTGCTCTTTCTTCTTATGATATGCATACACTGAGTATCATCAGCGGACCGATGCTACCGCAGATACCGTGAAAAGCATGGCAGCAGATGCGATCGCAGCTATCGCTGCCTTTATCATCATTTTCCTTTTCATAACAAAACCTCCGTCGGTATGATTCTGATCATTTAACCGACAGAGATTCAGAAAAGTACAATTTACCATTTGTAATATCATCCAAAGATATACTTCGCGTATATTATACGCGTATCGCTATACCAATTATAACCATAAGTATAATCAACCATATTAATACTATAGGTATAGCATAGAACCACTTTTTTTCGCCCTTTACGCGCATATCAGCGGCCTTGTCACGGCATTCCTCCATGACCTCGGGCGGTATCAGGCGCAGCGCAAGGGATATAAGGCCGGGAAGTATGATAACATCATCAAGATATCCCACAACGGGTATGAAGTCGGGTATCAGGTCTATCGGCGACAGCGCATAGGCCACAGCAAGTGCTGTGAGTATCCTTGCAGAGGCAGGCGTATCCTTGTGTGCAAGCGCAAGCGCAAGCACGGGTATCTGCCCTGTAAGATACATCGCGCGGTCCTTCAGGGACATCTTTACCTTCTCCGCCTCATCGGGACTTACGGTCATATCCGCCGCCCTGAATTCGATATCGAATATCTCCTGTTCCTTCTCTGAGTGAAGAAAGATATGATACTTGTCATGCTTTGTGATATCAAACAGGTCCGTATCATCAAGGCCGCTCCAGAAGTTGTCATACTCGCTCTTGTACAGTGTCCTCGGACGCCTTGTATGAGCAGAACCGCCTATCTCGCAGAATGTCCTTGCGGCGGTGGTTATCTTGACATCGGATACAGAGGAAAAGGTCACTCTGCCCCTGTGAATGCGCATCGCGGTCTTATCGCTGTTGAATCTGCTGCCTCCGGGCAGCATGAGTCCCGACACAGTCAGCACGATATCCTTTCCGTATTCCGCATTCTCGGCTATGCCATAGGTAAAGTCGATATCATTTGACATTTTCCCACCCCCCTGTATCAATTAGAAATTAGCAATGAGCAATTGATTGCTAATTTCTAATTGCTAATTGCTAATTATTTATGATCTCTTCTATGGTTTTCTCGCCCTTTATGACGCTCTTTATCAGCTTGAATATATCGTCATTGTCATCGGGATGCATAGTCGGGAATGCCTTGAGCATACGCA
>CACZPE010000135.1 GCA_902782875.1 uncultured Ruminococcus sp.
ATAAGTTCCGAAGACCTTCCGAAGATAAAAACAAAATTCTTCAGGGCAAATCATACTAAAAGAGGTTCGGGTATCGGTCTTGCTGTTGCAGATGAGATAATAAAGCTGCATGACGGTCAGCTGGATATATTCAGTGAACAGGGCGTTGGTACCAGGGTAGTGATCTCACTGCCGATAATCAGCAACGAATAAGAGGTCTTTTATGAAAAGTGTTGTTATTGAGCTTAAAGAAGATATAACTGATCTTGAGGAGAGGTACAGGAAGCTTCCGTGCTATGATGGTATAATCGACGGCGTTCCCAGCTGGTATGGCGGGCTGATAAACTGTGAAGCTTCATCCGGAAAGATCACATTTACACATGATATGCCGAACAGGGAATGGGACAGCTGGCTTATGAACGCCAAGGCTGTTCTGGGTGTGTGATATGGCAGGAAAGCTTTACGTGGTCGGCACACCGATCGGAAATCTTGAAGATATGACTTATCGTGCAGTCCGCATACTTTCAGAGGCGGACTTTATCTGTGCTGAGGATACCAGAGTGACGCTCAAGCTGCTGAATCATTTTGATATTAAAAAGCCGCTGGTTAGCTGTCATCGCCATTCAGAAGCGGGAGTCATAGAGAGGATCGCAGCAAGAATAGCTGATGGAGAAGTGTGTGCTGTCGTATCAGATGCGGGCATGCCGTGTATTTCCGATCCCGGTGCGGAGCTTGTTGCAATGTGCCGTGATATGGATATTCCTGTGGAATCGGTGCCTGGCCCTACGGCTGTTACCACTGCTGCGGCTATATGCGGGCTGCCTGCTGTGAGATTTTCGTTCGAGGGCTTTCTTTCTGTATCCAAGAAACAGAGAAATGAACGTCTTGCAGAGCTTTCAGCAGATGAGCATACATTGATATTCTATGAAGCTCCGCATAAACTAAAGTCCACTCTTGCAGATATGCTCAGGGCTTTTGGAGACAGGCGAATAGCGGTCTGCAGAGAGCTTACGAAGATACATGAGGAGGTACTTCGTTTTACTCTTTCAGAGGCAGTTGACTATTACGATGAGATAACTCCAAAAGGGGAGTTCGTTATTGTGGTAGAAGGAGCAGTAAAAACCGCCGAAAAGGAATGTGATATACAGGATGCTGCCGAAGAGGCAAAACGCCTGATAGAAAGCGGTATGAAGCCGACTGAAGCCTGCAAACAGGCGGCTCTTCTTTACGGCTTCAAAAAGGGTGAGATATATGCTCTCATACGTCAGTAGAATTCTGCTCAGGTGCTCTTTTGTACAAATCGCCTAAATTTTCTGCAAGTTTTTATTTGCAATAATTCATTTTACATCTTGCAAAATGAATTATTAG
Organism: uncultured Ruminococcus sp.; assembly: GCA_902782875.1. Next base: position 1,348 of record CACZPE010000135.1, read on the forward strand.
GTGATATACTTATTATATGGTTAAACAAGGGTAATTTTTATCCCTTTGATTTAATAATGTATGCAGATTCCTTCTTTTTAAGGAAAGGGATCAACGGAATAATTCAGGGAGGTTGTTGACAATGGCGTTGACAAACAAGTATCTTATCGATCTTATTGAGAATGTAAAGAAGCGCAATCAGGGTGAGCCTGAATTCATACAGGCTGTTACAGAGGTTATAGAGAGCCTCGAGCCTGTTATCGAAAAAAGACCTGATCTTGTAGAAGCAGGCGTTCTTGACAGACTCGTAGAACCCGAAAGACAGATTATCTTCAGAGTGCCTTGGGTAGACGATAACGGCAAGGTACAGGTCAACCGTGGTTTCAGAGTACAGTTCAACTCTGCTATCGGTCCTTACAAGGGCGGTATAAGACTTCATCCCTCTGTATATATTGGCATAATCAAATTCCTCGGCTTTGAGCAGGTATTCAAGAACAGCCTTACCACACTGCCTATGGGCGGCGGCAAGGGCGGATCTGATTTTGATCCCAAGGGCAAGAGCGACGGAGAGGTTATGCGTTTCTGCCAGTCCTTCATGACTGAGCTTTCCAAGCATATCGGCGCTGACACTGATGTTCCTGCAGGTGATATCGGTACAGGCGCAAGAGAGATCGGCTTTATGTTTGGCCAGTACAAGAGACTTCGCAATGAGTTCACAGGCGTTCTTACCGGTAAGGGCCTTACCTACGGCGGTTCTCTTGCAAGAACAGAGGCAACAGGTTATGGTCTCTGCTACTTCACAAATGAGATGCTCGCAGCTAACGGCAAGAGCTTCAAGGGTCAGACAGTTGTTATCTCCGGTTCCGGCAACGTTGCTATATACGCTACAGAGAAGGCTACACAGTACGGCGCTAAGGTAGTTACTGTTTCCGACTCCAACGGTTACATCTATGATCCCGACGGAATTGACCTTGATGTTGTAAAGCAGATCAAGGAAGTTGAAAGAGGCCGTATCAAGGAATACATCGGCAGAACTTCTCACAAGAATGCTGAGTATCATGAGGGCAGCGTTTGGACACTCAAGAACAATGCAGGCAGCATAAAGCTTGATATTGCTCTTCCCTGCGCTACACAGAACGAGATCGACGGCGAAGGCGCTAAGGCTATAGTTGCTAACGGTG
>CACZPE010000136.1 GCA_902782875.1 uncultured Ruminococcus sp.
AGTATCACCGACGGCGAAGAGCTTGTGTTCTCACAGAATTACGCCTGTCCCGAGCACGGGATATCTATGGAGGACCTGACCCCGAGGATGTTTTCCTTCAACAATCCCTACGGAGCGTGTCCCAAATGCACGGGCCTCGGTGTATTCAAGAAGGTCGATCCCGATCTTATCATACCGAACCGTTCGCTTTCCATAAGGGAAGGGGCCGTCAAGGCCAGCGGATGGGCAACCACGGACAGCAATTCCATTGCTATGATGTACTTCAAGGGGATAGCAGAGAATTACGGACATACGATAGACGAGCCTCTTGACAACTGGAGCGACGAGGCCGTGAACGCCCTGCTGTACGGCACGGGGGATAAAAAGCTGAAACTGTACCGCGCCACAAGCTACGGCGGAGGACAGTACGAGCAGGCCTTCGAGGGTGTGATAAACAACCTTGAGCGCAGATACAGGGAGTCCGCCTCTGAGTGGAGCAAGGCTGATATAGAGCAGTATATGTCGGAAGAGCCCTGCCCCGAATGCGGCGGAAAGAGACTGAAAAAAGAGATACTCGGCGTTACCGTAGGAGATAAGAACATAGCTGAGCTGACAGATCTTTCGGTAAAGAAATGCCGCGAATTCTTTGACGGGCTCACACTTTCGGACAGAGACAGAATGATAGCCGAGAGGATAATCAAGGAGATAAACGGCAGACTGGGATTTCTTGACAGCGTAGGCCTTGACTATCTCACGCTGTCCCGTGCGGCAGGTACACTGTCGGGCGGTGAGTCACAGAGAATACGCCTTGCCACACAGATAGGCTCTTCACTGGTGGGCGTGCTGTATATACTCGATGAGCCTTCCATAGGCCTGCATCAGAGAGATAATGACAAGCTGATCGCGACTATGCGCAGACTGCGCGATCTCGGCAACACCCTGATAGTGGTAGAGCATGATGAGGATACGATCAGGGCGGCGGACTATATAGTTGATATAGGGCCGTTTGCGGGCATACACGGAGGCGAGATAATAGCCTGCGGTACGCTTGATGATATAATAAAATGCGAGCGTTCGATAACAGGCGCGTATCTTTCGGGCAGAAGGAGCATACCCGTGCCGGAGAAACGCAGGAGCGGCACAGGAAAGGCACTTGTATTCAAGGGGGCGGCAGAGAACAATCTCAAGGGTATAGATGTATCGATACCCCTCGGCACCTTTACCTGTGTGACGGGAGTATCGGGCTCGGGCAAATCATCTCTTGTCAATCAGATAATATACAAGTATCTCCAGGGCAAGCTCAACCGCGCAAGGACCCGTGCGGGAAAATTCGACAGCTGTACGGGTGTCAGCTATCTTGACAAGGTGATAGCGATAGACCAGTCCCCCATAGGCAGGACGCCGCGCTCCAATCCCGCGACGTATACAGGGGTATTCAACGATATAAGAGATCTTTTCTCGCAGACCAACGATGCAAAGGCCAGGGGATATACCTCAGGCAGGTTTTCCTTCAATGTGAAGGGCGGACGCTGTGAAGCCTGCGAGGGAGACGGCATAATCAAGATAGAGATGCATTTCCTGCCGGATGTCTATGTGCCCTGTGAGGTCTGCAAGGGCAGACGCTACAACAGGGAGACGCTTGAGGTGAAGTACAGGGGGAAGAGCATATACGACGTGCTTGAAATGACTGTAGACGAGGGCGTGGAGTTTTTTGAGCACCACCCGAAGATATACAGGAAGCTGCTCACCCTGCAGGAGGTCGGCCTCGGATATATAAAGATAGGTCAGCCTGCCACAACGCTCTCGGGCGGAGAAGCACAGAGAGTGAAGCTTGCCACAGAGCTGTCAAAGCGTTCTACAGGCAAGACGATATATATCCTTGATGAGCCCACCACGGGACTTCATTCCGCGGATGTGCACAAGCTGCTCGAGGTCCTCGGCAGACTTGCGGATGCGGGCAATACCGTGCTCGTTATAGAACACAATCTTGATGTCATCAAGTGCGCCGACTATATCATAGACTTAGGTCCTGAGGGCGGAGACGGCGGAGGCACTATAGTAGCCTGCGGCACTCCCGAAGAGATCGCAGACTGCAAAGACAGTTACACGGGACAGTATCTTAAAAAGCTCCTTGGATGAGAGGTAAAGCTATGAAACTTAGTGAGATAACAGCCAAATATCTGAAAGGTCAGAAAAAGCACACGATAATGACGGTCACTGCGGTGATCGTGTCGGTAGCGTTCCTTACGGTGCTGCTGAGTGCTTTGTCTGTATACAGGGCATCCGCCCTTGCGTCCGCAAGGGAGAACGGCACATACCATGTCATATTCAACGGCCTGACAAAGGATCAGTACGTCAGCCTGAGAAGCATGGATATATTTGAAAAGACACAGAACTACGGTGTATCGAGCTTTACATCACGTACCGATCTCGATTTCGGTCAGATGGCAAAGGAAAATGCGCATACCGAATATCTCGTGCTCGACAATCATCTTATCGAGGATGTTTTCCTCAGGATGAACGGTGAGATGGATCTTCTGCCGAAGAGCATGTACACCTGCTCAGAGGGACGCATGCCCGAAAAGGACGGGGAGATCGCACTGGCGTATGACAGTGCGTATATGTGGAACTATCCTGCCATAGGCGAGACTGTCACAGGCAAGATAGTAAGCTGCTCTGTAATGAAGGATACCACCGACAATAGCCCGTTTGCCGACAAGGGAGTGCCTCTTGAGCTTGCAATGACCTTCCAGCTCGAGGATGTAAGAGAAATATCCTTTACTGTAGTCGGATATACCGAGGAATACAATGTGGTATCATATAACGATACCCAGCTTAAGACCTATTCGTCGCAGTTTGAGCAGCTGCTTGCCAGGTATTCACCCGGTGTGAAGGATCTTTACTGGGGCATGGACCACGCTTTCAGGGAAGTGGGACTTGAGATAGACGACTTTGACTACGGCATGAACAAGGAGCTCCTCGATGCAGAGGGCACAGGCGTTGATGCAAAATTCAACACCGCTATATTCTTTGCGGTTATGTATCTTTTCATAATATTCATCATGTTCTGTGCAAGACTTGTAATAGACGATTCCTTTGAGATATCCGCAAAGGAGAGGATAAAGCAGTTCGGCCTTCTCAAGGCGGTGGGCGCTTCAAAGAAGCAGATATTCAAGATGCTCGTGCTTGAGGCTGTATATCTTGCGGTACCCGGCATAATCGTAGGCGTGATCGCGGGCACGGGGCTGTCATTCCTGATATTCTCGGTCATAAAGAAGGCTGTATCCGCATCGGATACGGTACTGTCGAATATGGTATTCGTTGTAAGGCCGTATGTATACGTATCAGCGATAGTTATGGGCCTTCTGTGGGTAATGATATCCGCGGTGGCGACAGGTATGCGTTCGATACGCTCTTCACCTGTGGAAGCACTTACCGCTGCGGGAAGATCAGAGCATGTGAATGTTCCCAGACGTACTGCAGGCACATTCAGACACGGCTTTATCAGAACATACTCCTCCCTGAGCGTAAAGCGCAATACCAAGCGCTTTATAATCACCATAGTCTCTATGGTGATGAGTATAGTGCTGTTCACGGGATTTTCCTACGGGCTTCAGCTTATGAAGCAGAATACCGAAAATGAGTACACCGTACTCAGGGAACCCTATGATTACGCAGTCAATTACTACACCTATGAACCCGATGAGATATTTGTCAGCACAGAGGATATGACAGCTGACGGCATATTCAGGGATGTGCAGATATACTCCCGTTTCCTGCTGCTTGCAGGCAGGGATACACTCGGCGCTGACAGTACATATGAGTTTGACAGCGCTCTTCTCAATATCGTCCCTGTAAACAGGAACACTTTTGAGAAGTACATAAAGACCGACATCACCTTTGATGAATTCGATTCATCCGAAGCGGCGCTGCTCTGTGCAGATCTGTATGATGAGAACTATAAATACAAGTACAAAATGTATTCATCCGCTCCCGAGAGCGTAACAGGAACGCTGTTCCTGTCAAAGGAGATGTATATAGACGACAAGGCGAACACCATACCGGTAAAGGGTCTCTACTCCACCGAAAACAGGACCTATAAGTCGCAGAATACCATGCCCGTGGCGATAGTGTCCGACAAGACCTATATGTCAATGCTGTCAGCGGTCGGCAGGGATGATTTTACCGAAATAAACACCGATGTGAACGGCGAGAGCTATGATCTTTTCTACTTCAAGATACTCGCAAACTCCGACGATGCAGACAGTGCAAAGACATATCTTGACAAGCATTACTACAACCTCTATGTGAACAATGCCGCATCAAGGACGGATGCACAGGCGCTCATCACAGTAGTTACGATAACAGGATACTTTGTTGTAATAATCGTATCGCTCATAGCGGTGATAAACATCGTGAA
>CACZPE010000137.1 GCA_902782875.1 uncultured Ruminococcus sp.
AAGGACGATATAAAAAGAACGTTCCGCTTATGCCTGTCCTGAAGGACAGGCGCTGCCTTGCGGCAATCACTGTCCTTACGGACAGCGGTAAGAAATACAAGAACTGCCACGGCAGAGATGTTAAGTAAAACGTCTAATAAACGCATAGTAATAATATTGCGTGATTATACAATCAGTAAACGGACGGCTTGACCGTCCGTTTACTGTACCATATCCTGAACCCTGAACCCTATAAAGGAGGAATATTATGCTTAAAGATATATGCAGAAAAGAACTGACCGGGCGCATACTTCCTTTCTGGAACAAGCTGCGCGATGATGAAAACGGCGGATTTTACGGTCAGGTAAACAATGATCTTGTTATTGACAGAAAAGGCGCAAAGGGAGTGATACTCCATTCAAGGATACTCTGGTTCTATTCCTCGGTATATATGACACTAAAGGACAGCGATCCCGCAGCGGCAAAGGACGCCCTTGACAATGCGGCACACGCTTTTGAATTCCTGCGGGACAGATGCACCGACCGTGAAAACGGCGGCGTTTACTGGATGATGACATATGACGGTAAGCCCCTTGACACGATGAAGCACACATATAATCAGGCGTTTGCGATATATGCCCTGTCCACATACTATCTTGCATCGTCCGACAGGCAGGCACTTGAGCTTGCGTATGAGCTTTTTGACACCGTAGAGGAAAAATGCACTGATGATATAGCCTATATGGAGGCATTCGACAAAAACTGGCAGCTGATAGAAAACGATGCTCTCAGCGAAAACGGACTTATGGCCGACAAGACTATGAATACAGTGCTCCATCTTATAGAGGGCTATACTGTACTGTACAAAGCAGACAGGAATGAGCGCGTTGCCGGGAGACTGCGCTTTCTGCTGGATATCACGGAGAATAAGATATTCGATGCGGATAATGACAAGCTGCTCGTATTCTTTGACAGGGAGCTGAATGTCATAGGGGATATACATTCCTACGGACATGATATTGAAGCGTCATGGCTCATAGACCGCGCGTGTGAAACACTGGGTGACAGTGAGCTCATAAAAAAATGGGCGGGTTATGATATGCGCATAGCAGAGAATATCTATAACATCGCTTATGACAAGGATACGGGCTCTCTGCTCAACGAGCGCGACAAGACAGAGATAAACCGCAGGCGCATATGGTGGGTACAGGCAGAGACTGTAGTCGGCTTTGTAAATGCATATCAGCACAGAGGCGATGCAAAATTCCTTGAGGCTGCAGAAAGAGTCATGCAGTGGATAGAGAATGTGCAGTGCGACAGCCGTGAGGGCAGCGAATGGTGGGCTGTCATTGAAGACGGAAAGCCTGTTCCCGAGGCTGCTATGGTCGATGAATGGAAATGCCCCTATCACAACGGCAGGATGTGTATGGAGATACTCACCCGTTTATAAAGATAAAAAGCAGGGCTTTTGCACACGCAAAAGCCCTTTGTTGTATCTGTGTTTACGTTTTTCTGTACGGTTTCGGGATATGATCGGATACGAGCCCACTCAGATATACCGTGAATTCTTCAAACGAAGCTATGTCAAAATCCTTTCCCGCACAGGCTATCTCAAATTCGGTGTCATCGTAAAATGTAAAAAAGCCTGTTTCCCTGAAGCCGTTCCTGAGATAGAACTGCTTCCTGCGGTAGTTCATATCTTCGGTATTGTCTTTATCTGCGGCTTCATACTCAACGACGATACAGTGGGAGGGATACATATCCGCAAGCTTTTTCAGTGCATATCCGCCAAGACCCTTTGAGCGTATACTGCGTTCTACCGCGAGATATGCAAGGTAGCAAATACCTTTATATCTTCTCGTCGCCAGAAAGCCGCAGGGGATATTACCGCAGCCTGTGATATCATCATAGATGCCGATAACATCGGCACCTGTCGCAAGCATATCCTCAAGGGAATTGCGTTCATATTCGGGGATTGCTTCCGTGTTTATTTCTTCGAGCAGACTCAGATCCTCTGAGCCTGCGGATAGTTTTTTCAGTTCCATTCTGTGTATCCTTTTACTGATTGAGCCTGAAATGTATGGGTATGCCGTTGCGGTACTCGGGCTCGACCTCGCCCTGTATCAGCGGCAGGAAATATCCTATTGCGTCGGTGGATATGTCGTTTGCTTCGCCGCATATCCAGTTCTCGGGCAGAAAGCGTTCCCTGTTTGCGGTGGTTGCCACATCGGTGGATATGACCTCTACACGATAGGGCTCGCTGCTTATGCGGCGAAATCCCATCATTTTTCCGCTTTCGCCTGCCAGTGCGGCATCGACTGCAGCCCTGCCCACGCGCTCGGATTCTTCTATATCCGTAGCGGATGCTATGTGCGAAGAGCATCTCTGCATGACGCTCAGCTCTATCGAGCGCACCTTGCAGCCGAAATGCTCGGCACAGCATTTTTCAAGGTGTCTTGCCACGCCAGATTCCTCCGCGTCTTTATCGGCGGTGTATGTGTCGGGGATTATGCCTTCACTGACTGCGACTGTAACTGCGCGGTAGCGCTTCATCATATTCTCCACATCGGATAGGAACTTTTCTGTCGGCAGTCCGTCGGGATATGCCTCGGGCACATAGATAAGGTGCGGTGCGGGCTCGCCGTTTGCGCGCAGTACACAGGATGATGCGGTGAGCCAGCCTGTGGTCCTGCCCATGATCTCGACTATCGTGACCGACTGTGTGCTGTATACACGGCTGTCGCGGATGATCTCCTGCAGGGTGGTCGCCACATACTTTGCCGCAGATCCGAAGCCGGGGGTATGGTCGGTGCCGGGCAGATCGTTAGCGATAGTCTTCGGCACGCCTATTACCTTTATATCCTTGCCGACTGATCTGAGATACCTGTCAAGCTTCATGACCGTGTCCATCGAATCATTGCCGCCGATATAGAAGAATGCGCCGATACCGTGCTTTTCAAGGGTAGCGACTATATTCATATATTCCGTCTCTATCCCGCTGTCATCGGGATCGTATGAAGAGAGCTTGCACCTGCTCGAACCGAGTACCGTGGAGGGCGTTTTTTTCAGAAGCTCTGTGTCATGCTCTGAGGTCAGCACGCTGTCAAGAGGTATGAGGTTATCGTTTATCATGCCCTCTATGCCGTTCAGGGAGCCGTATATCCTGTCTATGGAGCTGCTCTTTGATGCCTGCAGGAATATGCCCGCAAGTGATGCGTTTATTGCAGCGGTAGGACCGCCGGACTGTGCAACTGCTATATTCATCTTATCATCCTTTCGGTGACTTACAGTACGAATATTTTGTCTTTTATGATTATATCACAAAACAGAGTAAACCGCAAGG
>CACZPE010000138.1 GCA_902782875.1 uncultured Ruminococcus sp.
AAAACCGAAGCTGTCAACATAATAGAAGCCTCTGTCCCGGCCTTCGCAGATCTCGACCACATCGCTGACCGACAGCGAATGGCCGTAGTATCCGGGCGGAAGGTCAGTGTTGCAGAGTCTGAAGACTCCATCCAGGCTGTCAGCAAAGACTTCGCCGCCGTAGACCTGATGATAGTTTTCAACCTTAACACCACCGTTCTTCTCTCCGGATTCATAACTCATAAAGTGATTGTCGGCATTGTCCTTTAGCTGAAAAATGCGTATCTTCATATGCGGTTTTTCTAGTGTTTCAAGCCGTCTGGCCGCCCATTTGGGAAGCTGTGACCTGTCGGCGATGCCTATGAAATCACTGCGGTAAAGCTGTTCTTTCAGCCCGTCTGCAAGAAACTGTCCGAACACCTTCTTGTCTCCGAGTTCGGGCTTGCATCCGAATCCGCTAGTGGCATAGAAATACTGTACCACAGGATTTCTGAACTGTTCCTTCAGCTTTTCCGGCTTGATAATAAGCAGCTTGTCCTCATAATCCTGTGGTTCATCGTGCTGTTCGCACTGCTTTTCTGTTAGCAGTTCATCCATAGCTTAACACCTCATCTCGCTGTATTCTGTTCTTTCGGGACTGTCGATGCAGTCATCATCCTCATCTCCGAATTCCTCATCACAGTATTCGCTCAGAGGGCAGGAGTCGCAGTCATCGTGTGCCTTGCATACTCTGTCGATCTCTTCCTCCGAAATGCCACAGTCACGAGGCTGATTGCTCTTCTTTTCTTCTCCGTCATCATAGACGATAGAGAGTATTGCCTCATCATCGTCTTTACAGAGCATTACCTTTACGGGGAATCCGTTCTCATTGAAAAGCCCTGTGAATGTCTGTCTGCCGTTACCGGTCATTACACATCTTATTAATACATCTGTCATTCTCATAGAATTATTCTCCCTTCGTTGTCTGTCGGTTCGTAGTCTTCAAATAAGGTGGTCTGTCTTCCGAAATTATACAGCTCAAAAATATCATAATTGGCTATAAGGAATTCGTTATACAGAGCACCGGGCGAGTTGTGGAGTATCATGCTGTTCGGCCTTGCTACCCGCATTTTGTACCACTTATCTTCGCTGTATAGCTCATCAATAAAGGGACAGTCATTATATGACAGCAGAACCTTACTCTCGCATTCAAGGAGCGTGTCGTGAAGCTCCCTGTGCTTTGCATCTCCGAACAGCGGAACGTCGTTGTAGAGTGCTTCTGCCATATAGTAGGGCGGGTCACAGTAGAGGAATGTGCCGGGGGCATCGTGGAAATTTATTAGGTCTATGCAATCCTTATGCTCGATGATAACGCTTTGAAGCATCCGGAATGCCCCATTGATAAGTGCAATAATTGACTCATAGTTCACGGGCTTTATAGCCCAGCTGTTTCCTGTTGCCGAATAGCTGCATTTCATCAAAATATAGAAATTGACTGCATCCCACAGTCTGGGATCTTTTGCCCTATCATCATATTCCTTCATTATTTCCCCTGCAAGCCACAGCTTACTTATCTTCTCTTCAAGCGTCTGCGCCGAGTTAATGATCTTTTTGATCTGATCAAAGTATTTCTCAAACTCCTCGCTGTTATAAAAAACTTTTGACGAGATAAGAAACTGATCGCGGGCATTAAGGAAATACTCTTTTTTGAAATCTTCCCGGAAGCTGCCATCAGCATCAAATACTCCTGTCAGCTTCTGAAGCAGGATATCTGCCCTTGCTTTCAGCGTTCTCATGAAATTCACAAGGTGCTGATTGAAATCATTGTATATCTGTATCGGAGCTATTTTTCCCGAAAAGGTCAACGCTCCGCCTCCGCCGAAAACCTCCACATATTTCTTTGGATAATCAGGCATTATTCGCCTGATTATAGGGATAAGGACGGATTTGCCGCCTATCCAGGGGATGGGCGGATCACATCCGCCGAAATACTGGTTGCTCATTCTTTCCTTTCCGCCATCTTGCCGATAGCGAAAAGAAAAGCCGTCCAGCCGCCATCGGCAAAACGACTCTTAATACTTGTTCGGGTTAACTATCTGCTGTGCATAACGGATAATGCAGTCTCGCTTCCCTCTCTCGTCCTTATGGGTCTTGACCGCCCTCTTGAGCATACTGTATCTGTCCCTGTCAAGACGAGGCTTTATGATCTTCATCATCTCTTTTACACTGTCTGCCTTCATCACCCTGTCGAGCAGATTAAGTCCGACATAGGTTTTTCTCACTTGGGCCTCAGCTCCTTGTTAAGCCTTTCGATCTCCTTGCTTGCAGCATACCAGGCTGCGCCGAAGCCGCCTGTAAGCAGTCCGATGAGCGTACCTACCACCATACCGATAAAAAGCATTGTCATTCGTTCATTCCTCCTTCAATGTCTAATTCCAGTCCTTCATCCATATCTTCTTCGGAACAGATATCAACATAATCTCCGATAATTCCGAGAGCCTCGTCATAACTGCCAGAACTTGTAATTCTGTTACACATCTCTTTTGCATCATCAGCCATACCGCTTCTTTTAAGCGTTCTTGATGCCATCCCCATGAGATTGAAAATGTTCCCGTCCTGACCAACAAGGGGACATTTCGGCTTCAGCTTTTCCTGGACCTGTTCCTTTGTCATAAAGCCGCCAAGCTTGTTTGTAACATAATCGGAAAGCCAGGTGCCACCAAACATCTCATGTGTTTGCAGGCGCCACATAGCGAGCTTACTAACATCAAGGTCAACACCTTCAAATGGAAACAGTATGCAGGTACAGCCTTTGCCCGGGAATACCAGACAGTTTTCGAACTTGCTGCCGTTTTGCAGAATGCCTGCATCTGTCAGCATATCGTTTATACCGTCAAGCCATTCCTTCGGATCACCTCCACAGCCTTGCAGTATGAGACCTTCTTTATCGTTCATATTACGCAGCCTTGATGCATCGATTCTTTCTATGCTCATATCTTCATCTCCATTCCCATTTCTTCATCCTCGGACATCGTTCTCTCGGGACTATACTCCCTGAAGCCATACAGCGACATGGTTTCGCCTGTAAAGCAAGGGGTTGTTTCATCTGTAAATGATATATATCCCTGTTTACCGAGATCAATCGGCTCTTTTGTGATCACTGACCCTGCATGATCAACGTCTACACGCTTTTCCATGGTGCATATCAGGCCTTCATCATCGTGACGCAGATGATAGCAGTACATGCCTCTGGGGATATCTGCTTCGGTGATTCTGCTGTTGGTAAACAGTGCAGGCTGGCCAAATAGCTCTATGAACTCATAATCATCATCGTACTCGATACGGATATATCCCGTTTCTGAGGCATTCAGGTACAGACCCCAGTCTTCTTCTAGCTGTCTGTCCATGACAGCGGCTGCAAACTCGATGCTTTCCCTTCCGTAATCGGGATAGTATTCCTCGATCTGTTCGCCGTCATAGTAGATGCGCCTGCCGCAGTTAGAGCCGATATCCTCATCAGCCCACTCATGTTCGATCGTTAATGCCGGGAACATCTGTGACAGCTTTTCGATGACTGGGTGCGGAGCTGACCAGGCAGTAAGAAAGCGTATACTATCCTTACTTGCTGAATAGTATACGCTCTCATCATAGCCGTATGCTCCCCATTTTGTCCCCCAGTTGGCGAGGCTCCAGTCGTACCAGTTGTTTTTGCCGTACAGCTTCTGCTCAGCCGGACCGAGGTTTCCTCTGTAGATGTTTTCAGGCATGGGTATGATCTTTTCAAAATCCAGAGTTCCTATACCATATTCGTCATTTTTTACCGCTTCAAGCAGTCTGCACACCTCTGCAGGATCTCCGATAAGCTGTATTCTGTTCGTTATATGATTAGGCATGCGTTCCCTCCTTTATAAGACGGGCAAGGATATACTGCTGGCCTTTGCCTGTAATAAGCGTCTGACTGTAGGTCTTAGGCTCACCGCAGTAATCGAAGACACTCTCCTTCACCCTGAAATATCCTCGCTCAATATACTCCTGATAAGGCAGGTTTCCTGCCATAAGGATACCCTTTGAGCGAAGCCAGCTAAACAGCCTTGTCCTGCCCATCCTGATGCCGTGATCTGCACAAAGCTTTGCCATCTCGTTCATATCAATAAGGTTGACTGTATCGGACACATGATCTGCGAATCTGACCTTTGGCTCATCACGGCGGATTCGGTCATTGAGCTGATTGATCACCTGACATTGAAGCTTGAACAGATTCTTGACTGCATCATCGGCGAAGGGTAGATAGGTTTCAACAAACATATCTTCGTTGGCAACATAGCCGCCGGTCTTGCGGATGGTGGGGAGAACGTCAGAGGTCACCCAACGCTTAATTCTTTTTGCACTGGGAAGTTTGCTAGAAAGCACAAGGCTGTAAAACCCACTTTCATTGATTACTATGGTCTGCTGCCTTCCA
>CACZPE010000139.1 GCA_902782875.1 uncultured Ruminococcus sp.
TTCAACAGTCATAATACCCATCAGCTGCTTTATGAATCTGTGATGTGCAGGAGGGATATATTCGACAGTGCAGCGGTGTTTTTTATACTCTCATCCTGGGATGCGCATACCGATGCCCTGCTCGGAGAGCTTGAAAGAAACGGCCTTGGCACTGTGGTATGCTATATCACCGACAATGAGAATGAGGCCCCCGACCTGTCACATCATAAAAGCAGCCTGGTCTGCTTTTCGCCTTACAGGGATATGAACAAGGAGGGCGGTGCATGAATACATTATATGATATTATAAATATTCTGCCGCTGCCGCTGATATCGCTTATCCTTTTCGGCAGTTACGCTGGGATACCTCAGGAGAAAAAGATCCCCTGTGTGATATGTCTTGCCGTGTCGGTGTGGATACTGATACTCTGCAATATGACAAGGAAGAACAGGCTTCGCACTATCGGCGCAGTATCGGCGTTTGTCGCCGGAGTTGCCGCCGCCGCAGGCAAGGAAAACAGACAGATATTCATCGAGGAGTATTTCTGGGTGGTAAGCTGTGTATTGTTTACTGCTGCTGTCGTTGCCGCAGGCATCCTTATAATGAAGAATATATGGCTGAAGAGGATCACAGCGGCAGCGATGTTTGTCTGCTGTATAGCAGGCACGCTGTACGGACGGACACCTGACAGGATCGCCTTTCTGCTGATATGCTTCTTTCTGCTTGTGCGTACTGCGGAGGAGATACAGCGAAGATGGAAGAAAAGCGGTTATACCGATATCAGAGAGCATATCACAAGAATATCGCCGTTTTTTGCCGCACTGTGTCTGGCGGTATACCTGCTCCCTGTACCGTCTGAGCCCTATGACTGGAAATTTGCGAAGAATATCTACTATATGGTCGTATCGGGTGTAAACAGGATCTACGGAGATATCACCCACCCGTTTGACGATTACGGGAATATAGGCTTTTCGGAAAAAAGCAGTTTTCTTTCGGAGCTTGGCGACAAGGATGAGGATGTACTGTACATCACATCGGATAACCGTACTGCAGGGAATATCAGGCTGGCAGGCTGTATCAGCAGCGAATTCAGAAACGGTGAATGGGTGTTTGATGCTGACGCTGAAGATAACCACAGGATGACGGATACTCTTGAGACTGTATGTGCGGTAACGAAATACGACCCCTCATACAAAACGGATTATATGCGGAAGACCGAGCTTTACTGCGAAAATCTCTTTTACAACACGCATTATATCTTTGCCCCGTCCAAGATAAGACTTGAAAATACGATAAAAAAGAATCTGGAAACAAGGAAAAAGGATATAGAAATAAAGGTAAAGGATCTCGGCATAACAGAAAAAAACGGAAGTATAGTCACGGAGCAGAAGCTGAGATTCTCAGATGAATATATCATCTCATGCTATGTGCTCAATTACGGCAATCCGTATCTTGAGGATTTTCTTGCCGAGGCACAGCCGATAGATGAGGCTGAGTGGAATGTGACTCTGAAATCAGAGGGGGCTTATGAAAAAAAGGGCTATACCTATGAGGATTATCAGAGATACCGCAGGGATGTGTATGAGATCTACTGCCGCTCCTACGGGGTATCAGACAGGACACGGGAGCTCCTTGACAGGATAGAGGACGGCTCTGAGAGCAGGTTTGAAACGGCTAAGAGACTTGAAGCATATCTTAACAGTATGGAGTATTCCACGGACTGCGGACCTCTTCCCGCATCTGTGACCGATGGGGAGAGCTTCCTGGATTATTTCCTGTTTTCATCGGGAAAAGGTTATTGCGTGCACTTTGCCACTGCATATGTACTTATGGCAGAGGAGATGGGCATTCCCTGCCGATATGTGCAGGGATACAATGTGAGCAGGGGCGCAGACGGACATATTACGGTAAGACAAAGCAACGCCCATGCGTGGCCCGAGGTGTATTTCGACAATGTGGGATGGATCGCATTTGAGCCCACACCGGGATATGCAGTACCGGCAGGGTGGAAAACGGCAGAGAGAAAAGAAGCTGTCCCCGACGTAAAAAAACGCGAGCCCACCGTGGTGCCTGTATATGAAGAGACTGTCACACCCGAGCCCGAGCAGAAGAAGATCGATCCTCTGATATTCATTATCCCCGCTGCCGCTGTGATAAGCTTTCTTGTACTGTTCTACATCATCAGCCGCAGCCTGTCGGGAAGCATATACAGAAAGATGGGTATGTGTGAGAAGTTCAGATATCTCACAGGACAGAATCTGAGGCTCCTGGGCTTTCTGGGATTTAATATGCAGGAGGGAGAGACCCTTGAGGAGTTTCATAACAGGATATCCATGTCCGACAGGGAGGATATAAAAAGCCATCTCGGATTTATTCCTGTGTATGAGACCGTATTATACTCCGACAGGGAGATATCAAAAGAGGATGTATCATCCGCGGAGACCGCCTGCGATGCGCTGAGCGGGCTTGTCAGAAAGAGCAGTCTGAGATACAGGCTGATGCTTATGATAAAAAAATAGGTCATACCAAAAACCACCTCCTGAGGAGAGAGCCTCAGAAGGTGGTATCTGTTTGTTACTCCGCGCCGTCTGCTTCCCTGTGAAACATACGGCAGATATTGATTATGAGATATAGTATCATGTTATCGCCTTCTTCTGAATATCTCCGCTCCTGCGACAATTATGCCTGCCACACAGGCCAGTCCCAGTACCAGGGCTATCCTGCCGTAATTGAGCGTCACATTGATAGCAGTCATCATAAGCAGAAACAGCGCAACATCGACCGCAATGACCGTTGCTACCTTGTTGCAGCCCTCGGTGAAGGGGCGGAGCGGTTCTGCATTTATAAGAAACGGAAGGAATACCGTGAACAGTCCGAAAAGAGATGCGCTTGATGCGATCCAGAACCAGTGCCCGTGTGTTGCAAGGGATATTACTCTGAGCAGTATCATAAGGCTTGCGGTGAATGAGCAGAACATCCAGAAAAGCTTGTTTCTGCGGACAAATATCGGCACAAGTATAAGCGAGGCCGCCACCAGAAGCGAAGCGATCACTATGAAGAACCAGCCCATACCTCCGCTTGCCACGAAATTGAGTGCAAGGCAGGCTATAATGGGTATCAGGAATACTCCCGATACGGTGCCTCCTGCCCTTGCGGTCTGTCTTCTGAATTCCCGTGCCCCGTATTCAAGCACATTGCTGCGCTCGAGTCTGAGATCATCTTCTATTTTGTTGTCTTTGAGCATTGCAAGCATCCGTGAGCATTCTTCACATTCTTCAAGATGTTCTTCCACGAGCTTCATGCTTTCCTCACTGCAGGCACCGTCTGCATAAAGCGGCAGAAGATCCTTTACTATATCGCAATGTGTTTTCACTGTACATCCATCCTTTCCTGTAGCTTAAGCCTTGCGCGGTGATACGTGACCCGTGCCCAGTTTTCTGTCTTTGAGAAGATCATGCCTATTTCCTTAAAGCTGAGTTCGCCGAATACTCTCAGTTCGAATATTTCGCGATACGGTTCTTCAAGCGAATGCAGAGCCATATGTATCCTGAATGAAGAATCCCTCTCGCAGGCCCTGTGTTCTATCCCGTCGGATGTGTCGGGTATCTCCTCCCCGATCTCATCGAGGCTGTCGGATTTTCCGCGGCGCTTTTCGTCAATATATATATTCTTGGCTATCGAACACAGCCATGTGACCTCATTTGCTTCGCCGCGGAATTCATCACGCTTTCTGAGCGCTCTGAAGAATGTTTCCTGTGTTATCTCCTCGGCAAGGGTGCGGTCGCCAGAAAGAGTCATACAATATGAGAATATTCGCATATAGTCAGCTTCATACAGCTTTCCGATCTCTTCACGGTCCACGATATCACCTCCTTTCCTTTGCTCTGTAGATTAGACGTACGAAAACGGATTTCGTTACAGGATTTTTCAAAAAAATTTTTGTATATTATGAAACGGCTTTACAGAGCGCTTCTACTCTGTGCTTTTACCTGAAAGTATCGTTATACATTCGTAAAGGCTCTTATGTTTTATATCCCTGGGCTCAAAATGAATGAGCGAATATACTATATGCATCACAAATCCCGCCCCGAAGGTGCTGAGCAGAGTGCCTATCCCCACACTGCCGCCGAGCAGCCAGCCTGCAAGAAGAACAGCCGCCCACAGTATGATCTCCACAAAGCCTATGGGGATTTTTGGCAGTCTCTTTCCCAGGGCGACCAGGAGCGAATCCCTGGGGCCGCAGCATTGGCCTGCGCGCATATACACCCACATACCGACCGCCATCAGCACGAAGCCTGTAAATATTATGATGATGCCCAGCCACAGGCTGTGATTTTCGGGGAGAGGGTCGAGGGTGTTGAACATCTGCACGAAATTTCCCGTCAGAAGTGCATCTATGACAGTGCCGAAGCCGATACGCTCCTTCATCAGTATATCTATACCCAGTACCGCAAGGGCGATGAGCGTCATTGACAGCCCATAGTTCAGGGGAGTATGCGCTGCGATGCCCATTCCCAGACAGTCCCAGGGGGCAAGTCCGATATTTGCATATATCGTCAGATGAACTCCGCATGAAAATATCAGAAGCCCTGCGACTATGCGAAACCAGCCGTATATTATAGCTTTTCTGTTGTTATTCATCAAAAACGACCTTTTTTACGATATCATTGCGAGACAGTATCTACTGTGGATTTTATCCGCTTCTGTTTTGCAAAGTAAAAATATGCCGCAAAGCACATTATTATCTGGAGTACTGTGGAGCATGGCGTGGCAAGACCGATGAGAAACAGCGAGCCGTTCCCGATGCGCTGCATCAGAAAGGCGACGGGTATCCTCACAAGAAATGCGCCGCATATGCCCTGCGCCATGACGAAGGAGGTCTTTTCCATGCCGTTGAAGTAGCCGATAAAGCAGAAAAGAAAACAGGTTATCAGGCAGTCTATCGCATAGGCCTTGAGATAATCCCAGGCATTTGCCACGGTATCGGGTGTTTTTGAGAATATCCCCGCGAGAAGATCTCCGCGGAAAAATGTGACGAAAAACATTACCGCACCGAAAACGAATGATACCGCAATACCGGTCTTCAGTGCGTGGTCTGCTCTCTCGGGATATCCCGCGCCGCAGTTCTGGGCCACAAACGAGGACATAGACTGCATAAAGGCCAGGGGGACGAGCATAATGAACGCACATACCTTGTTTGCAACACCTACTCCCGCCGAAGCGGACACACCAGACTTATTCACTATTGCGACCAGCACAAGGAAGGATATCCCGACCAGGAAATCCTGCAGTGCCACAGGTGTTCCTATCTTTAGTATAAGCCCTGCGAAAAACTTTCTGAATTTAAGATGAGTGCGGTGAAATTCAAACGGCAGCTTTGTGCGGCGTATTATAAAGAATGATATTACAACGCTTATAAACTGTGCCATGACCGTGGCGGCTGCAGCACCCGGCGCACCGAGATGAAACTTTGCAACAAAGACAAGATCGCCGATGATATTGCATACACAGGCTATGCCGACAGCGATAAGCGGAGTCTTTGAGTCACCCATTCCCCTGAATATGCTGCCAAGAAGATTATAGGCTACTATTACCGTGAAGCCTGTGCCGCATATCCTTATATAGCTTACGGTAAGGTCAAAGGATTCACTGGGTGCCTGCATCACTTTAGCAAGCGGCACAGCACCGCATACGCTTATTACGGTGAAGAGAATCCCGAATATTATAAACAGTAGCAGCCCCGTGCCTATGATATGCGCCGCATCATCAGCGCGTTTCTGGCCGATCTTCTGCCCGACAGCGACGGTTATTCCCATAGAGAGGCTGACTATCAGGTTAGTCAGTGTGGATATTATCTGTGATCCCGTTGATACTGCGGAAACATCGGCCGTGGCGGCAAACTGCCCGACTACGAGCAGATCGACTGCGCCGTATGTGGCCTGCAGAAACATCGCAAACAGCACGGGAAGCATGAATTTCAGCAGCTTAGGCAGTATAGCGCCTTTGGTAAAGTCATTGTCTGTCATGTTACCTCCGGATAAAACGGATAAAGCCTGAGACTTATCCTTAGAATACCGAATGTTATTTTAGCATATACACATACTTTTGTCAATCTTAAGTAAGCCATATACGAAAGGTACCGGGCCACAAATTAAACCGTCCCCGACAAATAAATCTGCGAAATCGCTGCCGGTCGCACCGGCCGAAATCGCTGCCGGTCGCACCGGCCGAAGTGGGTGCAGGCTCAGCCTGCACGGACTTAGTGTAAAAATCAATAACATACGAAAGGTACCGGGCCACAAATTAAACCGTCCCCGACAAATAAA
>CACZPE010000140.1 GCA_902782875.1 uncultured Ruminococcus sp.
CATAGAGACTGCCCGACTGTCTCACAGGGTCATCCCAGTCAAGATAATTGAGCTGTATCTGCACGAACTCCACCTCGGGATGACTGTCGAGCACTTTTTCAAGCAGCGCCGGGGTGCCGTGATAGGAAAAGCCGAAGTGCTTTATAAGCCCCTGATCTTTCTTCTCCAGAGCCCATCTGAAGCAGTCATATTTCTCATAGTTGTCGTGATTGCCGCCGTCCTCTATAGAATGGAGAAGATAGTAGTCAAAATATCCCGTTCCCGTGCGTTCGAGCTGCTCGTTGAATATCCTGTCCCTGTCCTCAGCCGAATGTATGCACCATGCAGGGAGCTTTGTGGCTACAGTGAAGCTCTCTCTCGGGTGGCGCTTCACGATGCATTCCCGCACGGCCACCTCAGACATACCGCCGTGATATATATATGCTGTATCAAAGTAACTGAGCCCGGATGCGAGATACCTGTCGACCATCTCGTTTACGCGCTCATAGTCGATCTTCCCGTCCTTTTCAGGCAGACGCATAAGTCCGAATCCTAATTTTGAAGCCTTTTCTGTACAGATCATAATTGTCACCTCTATCTGAGAAATTTCTTTATCTTTTCGTCGCTCTCCGACGGAAAAATACTTCTGATATGACGGAATACCGTTTCATAGGACTCTGAGGGATCATTTGCATATACGCACTCCGTAAAGTCCTTGCCGAAAAGCTTTTCGGGAGTGGAATACACAGCAGTGCCCCAGCCGTATTCATTTCCGTTTTTGTCGGTCATATACACAAAATCGCTTGTCAGCACATAGCACTGATACTGCAGGCGTGCAATAGCAGAATCAAATCCCTTTACGCCGTTTTTTCCGTAACCGCCCAGTTTTTTAAGCTGTGTCGATACTACAGGGGCGTGCTCGTCGATAAGATCATAAAGCTGTTTGTCGCTGCGGCGCGCAAGGCCGTCATCATAACGTGCATCAAAATCATACCCGTCACGGCGGTGATTTGCAAGCTCGCAGAACAGATCACGCCTCACAAACGCTGCCTTTTTCTCAAAGAATTTGCCGTAGGCACAGCCTGTATTTCTTATAACGGGACCTTTCCATTCCCAGGCACCCTCAATATCCGAAAACCAGCGTTCAGGCGCGATATGCTCCTCTATGGAAAATCCTTCTATGGAATTTCTGAAGTACGGGAGTATACCGTATTTCTCCACAGCCTCTTCAATATCACGCTGTGTGCTTATATACAGATCATCAAACATTATCATTCACCGTGTTCAAATTCTTCTGCGACCTCTTCGAGAAGCTCCCTTACGGGAAGATGCTGAGGGCAGACTCTTTCGCATTTGCCGCATTTTATACAGTCCGATGCTTTACCGCTGTTCACGGTATATACATCCTCATAGTAATAAACAGCGGTACTGCTTCTGTACATTTTCCATATATTCATGCACGAGAACAGATCGGGTATAGATATCCCGGCAGGGCATCCGTCTGTACAGTAACGGCAGGCGGTGCACTGTATCATATGTTTCCCCTTTAGAACGGCACACACTTTGCTGACAGCCTCTGTCTCCTCCATGGAAAGGGGCACAAAATCCTTCATATACGATATATTATCCCGTACCTGCTCAATGCTGCTCATTCCTGAAAGCACAGATATCACGCCGTCAAAGCCCGCGGCAAATCTGACGGCGAAGCTTGCCTGGCTTCCCTCAAGCCCGTCGAGCACCTTTGCCGCATCGCTCGGCAGAGAAGCAAGGCTCCCGCCCTTTACGGGCTCCATGATAAGCACGGCCTTGCCGTGTTTTCTGCAGACATCATATATCTTTTTGCTCTGCACTGCAGGATCGTCGAAGTCGAGATAATTAAACTGTATCTGCACAGCCTCTATATCCGGATAGTCCGCAAGTATCCGCTCAAGCACCTCTGCCCTGTCGTGGAATGACAGCCCCACATGGCGTATCTTACCTTCTCTTTTCAGTTCAAACGCCGTCTCATATGCACGGCACCGTCTATATTTGTCATAGTTGCCCGAGCCCTGAGCGTGCATAAGATAGAAATCAAAATAATCCACGCCGCACGCCTCAAGCTGGCTCTCAAAAAGCGGACGTATATCCTCCCCGCTGTCAAAGAACGGTTCTGACAGCTTATCGGTAAGCACAAAGCTTTCTCTCGGCCATCTTGAGGAAAGACACGTCTTTATCGCCTGCTCGCTCATACCGCTGTGATATCCGTGGGCGGTGTCAAAATAGTTGAAGCCGCTTTCTATGAACAGATCCACCATATCACAGACCTGCGCAGTGTCGATACCACCTTCGTTCATGGGAAGGCGCATAAATCCGAATCCGAGTTTCTTTTTTATCCTGTCCATATTATATCTCCGTCGGCAGTGCCGACAGCCTCCACGCAGATATTTACCTGCAGTCATATTTATTTGTATCACGGTACCTTTTATTTATCAGTCTATATTTTCTGAAATACGGCAGTACCGACAACCCATCTCCGCTTACAATAATTGTACACTACGGCTCAAAATATGTCAATATCAACATAAAATCCATCTTATCCTTTTCTTAACCTATCCTATACTCTTAAGCACTTTAGGAGTCTCATTTACTGTAGTATTCAGGTAGGCGAAAGATATCAGCCTGTAAATAGTCATCGCCCAAAAAATCTGTAAAAAGTATTGACAAGCATAGATACGTGTGATATAATATCAAAAATTCACGAAAGGAGAAACCGGTATGTTTTCATTCATGAATACATTCACACATACTTTCACCCAGACCACGTATACCGTATGGTCTTTTTCTGCTGTGTGTGAATATATGAAGAATGATGGATAACCGCCTTTACGGAATATTATTTCTGACTATGACCGCTATCCCTCGGATAGCGGTTTATTTTATTTACAGAGAGGATGATAAAAATGGATCTGCACGATTACAAGGATGTAGCAGAAAACTACGACCGCTATCTCGAGGTGATGTACGCTACCGAAAACAGCTATGACGGCTTTGTGGAGTTCTATACCGAGCTTGCAAAAAAGTACGGCAGCGGCGGTATAATCGACATAGCCTGCGGCACGGGCGCTGTAGTGCTCGGTCTTGCAGAGCAGGGCATCATTGCCGATGCAAGTGATATATCCGCGGAGATGTGCGCTGTTGCACAGAAGAAAGCCGAGGAAAAGGGCTATGATCTGAGGATATTCCAGGGGGATATGACAAACTTTGATGCAGGCAGATCATATTCACTTGAGATAATCGCAAGAAGCGGCTTCATGCATCTGCCCACGCCCGAGATACAGCGTGCGGCACTGCTGAATATCCGCAGACAGCTGTGCGACGGCGGTATACTTACTCTCAATACATTCGATCCCATGCCGTCTATACAGTCAGAGCAGATGAAGAATTCAGGCAGTGACTATTATCTCAGGCTTGAATACACAAACTCCCTAGAACAGCGGGAAAAGATATATAATGCAATATCCTACGACCCCGTCAGCCAGATAGTAAAGGGCAGCTGGAAATTCGAGACGCTCGACGACAGCGGCAATGTCATCGCCGAAAGGATACGCCCTCTCACGATGCGCCAGACCTACCGTCAGGAGATGAAATACCTCGCAGAGCTCTGCGGATTTGAGATAGTCGACATCTATTCAGGCTATAAATTCAGAAAGGCCGACGAGTTCACGCCATCAGACCTGGTATGGGTGCTCAGAAAGATATAGTCATAAAGTCTTGCCTAAAAATCATATACACTATGTATTGACAAGAGGCGGCGGCTGTGATAGAATATATATGTTGCGATATAAGATCGTATTATATGCGCTGTCACAGCGCTCCATGAAAGGATGTCATATATGAATAAAAGTGCAAGAAAGGCTATCATCGCCGGCAACTGGAAGATGAACAAGACCCGTCCCGAGGCTAAGGAGCTTCTCGAAGCGATCAAGCCCCTCGTAGCCAACGCTCAGGGCAATGTTGAGGTCATCGCATGCGTACCCTTCACTAACCTCGAAACTGCTGTAAACACTGTTGCAGGCTCAAACGTAAAGATCGGTGCAGAAAACGTTCACTTTGAGAAGAGCGGTGCATTCACCGGTGAGATCTCCGCTGATATGCTCACTGAAATAGGCGTAGAGTATGTAGTTATCGGCCACAGCGAGCGCCGTCAGTATTTCGGTGAGACTGATGAGACC
>CACZPE010000141.1 GCA_902782875.1 uncultured Ruminococcus sp.
ACCCCGTCGGCATCGTGAAGAGCGCACCTAATGCTGCAGGAGCAAAGGAATTCGAGGATTTCCTGAAAAGTGATGAGGCAATGGATATATTTGAAAAATACGGATTTACGGCGGTGAAATAATGGACTGGTCACCCTTGTGGATTTCATTCAAGGTAGCAGCCGTTTCCACATTCTTTACTTTTTTCATCGGCATCGCCGCCGCAAAGGCGGTCACCTCAATGAAGAAAGGAAAGTTCATAGCGGACGGGATACTCTCCCTTCCGCTTGTGCTGCCGCCTACGGTACTCGGCTTCTTTCTGCTGCTGATGTTCGGCAGGAATTCCTCCCTCGGCCAGATGCTCGGCGATATGGGCATATCGGTGATATTCACCTGGCAGGGCGCGGTGATCGCCTCTGCTGTGGCTTCATTCCCGATAATGTACCGCACAGTGAGAGGCTCATTCGAGCAGATGGATACCGAGCTTATCGATGCGGCAAGGCAGATGGGCTGCGGACATATACGCTCGTTCTTTACGGTATGGGTACCGCTGTCATGGCCGGGTATAGCATCGGGAACGACAATGTCATTTGCAAGAGCGCTCGGCGAATTCGGCGCGACGATAATGATCGCGGGGAATATCCCCGGAAAAACACAGACAATGTCAATAGCGGTATATACCGCCATGCAAAGCGGAGACCGCAATACAGCATTCAGATGGACAGGGATAATACTTGTTTTTTCCCTGGCGATACTCACAGCAATAAGCTTTATTACAGGCAGACAGTTTAAAAAGGATTGATCGCTATGATACATGAGATTAACGGGAAACTTGACAACAGCTACAAAAACATATCACCCGGGGCAGAGGACAATATGCTTGTCTGTGACTCTCAGGGAAGGATTGCGGTGAAGATCACCGACCGCAGGATCACCTTTACAAAAGCCTGTGAGATAAATACCGCCGAAGCGGTATATCTCTTTTCAATAGATGATGAGAGGTATTTTCTGAGTATCGGCGGATGTGATGATATCCCGACGGGATATGAATACAAGACTGTCCGTGAACTCCGCGACCTTTCTGGCGGAACGGAGCTTTTCGCTGCATTTACCGCTTATCATCTGCGCACATGGTATGACACCAGCAGATTCTGCGGCAGATGCGGCAGCAGACTTGTATTCCATGATACCGAACGGGCCATGAAATGCACTGTATGCGGCAATATCGTCTATCCGAGAATAAACCCCGCAGTCATTGTGGGTGTTATAAAGGACGATAAGATACTTGTAACGCGCTATCAGAGGGGCTATGCACATAACGCGCTTGTTGCGGGCTTTACCGAGATAGGCGAGACTCTTGAGCAGACTGTTGAGCGTGAGGTCATGGAGGAAACGGGTATCAGCGTGAAAAATATCCGCTACTACAGATCTCAGCCCTGGGGCATGGCTCAGGATATTCTTGTGGGCTTTTTCTGCGACTACGCAGGCGGAGAACTCAGCATAGACACAGACGAACTTAAGACCGCGCAGTGGGTGAGCCGTGAAGAGCTTGAGCTGCAGCCGAACGATATAAGCCTGACCAACGATATGATGAAGATATTCAGGAACGGACAGATATGAAAGATAAATTCGGACGTGAAATTGACTATCTGCGCATATCCCTTACAGACCGCTGCAATCTGCGGTGCGGATACTGTATGCCCCGCTGCGGAGTGGAGAGCATACCTCACAGTGAGATACTGACCTTTGAGGAGATCGCACGGATAGTACGCATCATGGCTTCCCTCGGCGTCAGGAAGATACGCCTCACAGGCGGCGAACCGCTCATACGCAAAGGCATAGTACAGGCAGCCAAAATGATAAGCAGTACCGACGGAATAGAAGAAACCGTTATAACGACAAACGGTGTGCTGCTTTATGATATGGCGGATGAACTCAGGTCGGCGGGGATAAAAAGAGTCAATATCAGTCTTGACACGCAAAACAGAGAAAGATTTATGCAGCTTACAGGCAGCGACTGCCTTGACGATGTGCTCAGGGGCATAGACAAGGCCTTTGATGCAGGGCTCGGCGTAAAGATAAACTGTGTGCCGATGATAGGTATAAACGACGGCGAACTTGCTGATATAGCACTTCTCGCAAAGGACAGACCGATAGACGTAAGGTTCATAGAGCTGATGCCGATAGGCTGTGCGGACAGGTTCAGGGGTATACCGACAGATGAGGTGCTCAGCTGTCTGAAAAAAAGCTTCGGCAGTTATGATACCCTCAAAGCGGACAGCTCTTCACCTGCGGAGTATTACAGGTTTGACGGTTTTACAGGCAGAGTGGGCACTATCAGTGCCATATCCCGAAAATTCTGCCAAAGCTGCCGCAGACTCAGGCTCACATCAGACGGCTACCTTAAGCTATGCCTGCAGTATCCCGACGGCGTGGACCTTAAGGCACCGATACGCGGGGGCTGTACTGATAATGAGCTGAGGAGCATCATACTCGCTGCGGTGGATAACAAGCCCTACGCGCACAGCTTCAGTGAAGAGGGCGTCACCGACAGCAGGAAAATGGTGCAGATAGGAGGATAATATGGGCAAGGTCACCGCAGTATGCATATCCGAGAAAAAGGGCACGGTAAAGCGTGATATCGGCAGATGTCTTGTTATAAAGGGATTCGGTCTTGCAAACGATGCACACGCGGGCAGCGAAAGACAGGTATCCCTGCTCCCTGCGGAAAGTGCGGAGCGTTTCAGGGCACTCACCGACGGCAAAGCGGATATCTTCCCGGGGATATTCGGCGAGAACATCCTTACCGAGGGGATAGACTACAGCAGATGCACCATCGGCACAAGAATACGATGCGGCGAGGTGCTTCTCGAAATAATGCAGATAGGAAAGAAATGCCATTCCTCCTGTGAGATAAGAAAGATCGCCGGCGACTGTATCATGCCCCGTGAGGGTATATTCGCAAAGGTGCTCGAGGGCGGATATATCTCTGTCGGAGACAACGCAGAAATAGCCGTCGAAAAGCCTCTCACCGCATGCATACTCACCGTGAGCGACAGGGCTTTCTACGGCGGGTATGAAGACAAAAGCGGTGAAGTGATCGAAGATATATGCACACGAAACGGCTTTGAAACCTTAGCCCGTGTGATATGCGACGATGATGCGGTAAGTGTGTACTCGAATCTCACAGCGCTTGCGGACAAACACCCCGATGTTATATTCACAACAGGCGGCACGGGCTTTTCGATGCGTGATAATGTACCGGAGGCAACTCTTCGCGCAGCAGACAGAAATGCGCCGGGCATCGCAGAAGCCATACGCGCATACAGCATGAAGATAACCCCGAATGCTATGCTTTCAAGGGCGGTGAGCGTGATACGCGGGCGCACCCTTATCATAAATCTCCCCGGCAGTCCGAAGGCCGCAGAGGAATGTGCAGGGTATATACTGCCGCATATCATACACGGGATAAAGCTGCTTAGAGGTGAGGCTGACAGATGATATCGGAAGAGATACGCACAAGAAAGATATATCCCGACGGTATATCCGAAGACAGCACATCACTGTGCATATGCGAGCACAGACTGACTGTCAGGATAAACGGCAGACCGCTGTATGATATCGTCTGCACAGGCGATGATATAGAGGAGCTTGTCACAGGCAGGCTTTATACCGACGGGTTCGGCAGGGATATACATCCCGTGATATCAGAGGACAGGCATACCGCAGATGTGACCACAGCTGATGATATCACCGACAGGGAAACCATCATATGTGATACGGTAAATGCCCCCTACCCGCAAAGAAAGCTTCGTATGCTCAAAAAAGATATCCCCGATGCAAAAACCGTATTTGAGATGATATCCCTTTTCAGCAGAGACGGCGATCTTCACCGAAAGACAGGCGGCACTCACAGATGCATCATATACGACACAGCCACGGACAAATATGCCGCATACGAGGATATAAGCCGCCACAACGCCGTTGACAAAGCAGTCGGCCATGCGCTGACAGCGGGCTTTGATCTGTCAGACTGCATACTTTTCACATCGGGGCGGGTGCCTGTCGATATGGCAGAAAAGGTAATCGCCGCAGGCATACCCGTGCTCATATCAAAATCCGTACCCACTGCGGACAGCGTGAAGCTGGCAGGGGAATACGGCCTCACGCTTATATGCAGAGCATGGAAGGACAGCTTTGAGATATTCAGCTGAATAAGTCCGATATCCGTAAAGTTTACTCAAAAAATCAAGACAAGCACGATCTTATGTGGTATCATATATTCAGAATCCGGATCATACAAGGAGAGCTGAACATGAGGAGCTTTTGTATATTTGCCGATGCACTGGAATTTATAGAAGCACATCTCTGTGAGGAGATAACACAGCAGGATA
Source organism: uncultured Ruminococcus sp. (assembly GCA_902782875.1). The sequence continues at coordinate 4,374 of CACZPE010000141.1, forward strand.
TCGCAGATGCGTGCTGCTGTTCACTGTCAAATCTGCAGAAGGTGTGGAAGTACTGCACTCACACAGGTGTAAAGGAATATATCACAAAGCGCCGCCTGGCGATCTGTGCAAAGGAGCTCCTGCACAGCAACAGGACTATCACCGAGATAGCCTTCATGTATCAGTTCAATTCTTCAGAGGTGTTCACCCGCGCATTCAGAAGAATGTGGGGAGTTTCACCGTCAGAATTCAGAGCGCATTGGAAAAATGCGGATCTGTTTCCGCCCATTTCAGCGGAACAAATGAACGGAGGTTATTATATGGGACGCAGAGCAGATCTTTCGGAGCTTTATGATATGCTCAAGGCAAAGTCGGGCACATATGTGCTGTGTTTTGATGTGGCACATCTTATGCCCATAAACGACACTTACGGACACAAGGCAGGCGACGCTGTGATACTCGAAGCATACAGGCGCATAGACAGCGCCGCAGGGGATGATATGACAGTATTCAGGATAGGCGGAGATGAATTTGCAATGGTCACGGGGCTTTCCGACAGGGAGAGCACAGAAAAGACAGC
>CACZPE010000142.1 GCA_902782875.1 uncultured Ruminococcus sp.
AGTTATCCATGCTTACCACAGCTATCGGTGCAGCGCCCGCCTTGTATCTCTCATAGAGCAGCGATGCGGTCTTGCCCATAGCGGTACAGAGATCACCTTCGGTGCCGTTTTCGGTATCCTTTTTTGCGCTGTCGAGGTTATTGCCGTCCATATCCGCATAAGCATATCCCTTTTCGGTTATGGTGAAGGATATCATCTTCAGCGTATCCGAACGGGCAGCCGCCTTGAGCCTGTCAAAGCCGTCGCCTGTTGCCGCCTCCGCCTGAGCGATGCTGCCTATTACGCGCAGATATTTGTCGCCGCTTGCGCGCAGACCCACCAGGAGCACCAGATTGTCAAAGGGATCGTACATTCTCTCTATGGGCTCATAGCTGAAGCACTCCGCAGCGATAATGCCGCTTTTCATATCACCGTTTCTGAGAAGCTCATCCGCAAGACGCGCTATATACCCTCTGAATATATTGCCTGCCCCGATATGTATCCATTCGGGAGAGGTTTTTGTTTCGGCACGCATGGCATCTATATCGAAATCAGGCATAACAAAGCCCTTGCTGCGCCATGCCGCACTGTGCTTTTTTATATCTTCAAGTGTAAGCTTCATTTTGCGCCTCCCGAAAGCTTATCGAGCATATCCCATGCGCCGAGGATATACATTATACCGAGCGCTCTGTCATAAAGGCCGTAGCCCGGACGGCACTTCTCGCCCCATATGTGTCTGCCGTGGTCGGGGCGGATATATCCGTCAAAGCCGTTGTCGTGATATGCCTTTACTATATCGAGGATACCTACATCGCCGTCGCAGTCCCTGTGGGAGACTTCGCTGAAATCGCCGTTGTCGTAATGCTTTACGTTTCTGATATGAGCAAACGCTATGCGGTCACAGTACGCCGATACGATGTCCGCAACAGTGTTTGCCGGATTTGAACCGAGAGAACCCGAGCAGAGCGTAAGGCAGTTATACGGGTCATCTACCATATGCAGGAATCTGTCAACAGAAGCCTTGTCTACTATGAGTCTGGGCAGTCCGAATATATCCCAGGGGGGATCATCGGGATGTATCGCCATTTTTATGTCACACTCGTGACACACGGGCATGAGCTGCTCAAGGAAATACTTAAGGTTAGCCCACAGTTTCTCCTTGTCAACATCGGCATAGAGAGCAAAAAGCTCGTTAAGGCGCTCCATTCTCTCAGGCTCCCAGCCGGGCATGGTGTATCCCTTGCATTCTGTGAGTATATACTCTGCCATAGCCTTCGGATCTTCTATGATCTTATCCTTTTCATAATAAAGAGCAGTGGAGCCGTCGGGAAGCGGATGGAAAAGATCGGTCCTTGTCCAGTCGAATACAGGCATGAAATTGTAGCATACGACCTTTACGCCGAACTTTGAAAGATTTCTGAGCGTCTGCTTGTAGTTTTCTATATACAGGTCGCGTTTTCCGCCGCCTGTCTTTATATCATCGTGGACATTTACCGACTCTACTACCTCCATGCCGAAGCCGTATTCGTCAAGCTCGTCCTTTACCTTCTGTATCTCGTCTATCTCCCATATCTCGCCGGGCTGCTTGTCGTGAAGCGCCCATACTATCTCGGTCACGCCGGGTATCTGCTTTATCTGGGAAAGAGAAACGCTGTCATTGCCGCTGCCGTACCAGCGAAAGGACATTTTCATGGAATTCCTCCTTTATGTATTAAGTCATATACAGACTAATCATAGAATATCATATCACGAAACTTTTAACATTACAATTGTAAAATTAATCAAAACTCATTGCAATTCGGCGCATATATGATATAATATATACGGAGGTGAGGATATGGATATGCTCAAAGAGTTCGCAGCGGATGATCTTTATATAACCCACGCCGTCAACGACCATCCCGACAATAATGTTTTCAGGTTCCATATACACGACAGATGCGAGCTTTACTGCTTTATATCGGGCGCTGCGGAATATCTTGTAGAGGGCTCGGTATACCCTATGAAAAAAGGCAGCATACTCATCATGCGCCCGGGTGAGGCTCACCGCGTAAGGATACTGCGCGAGGAATGCTATGAGCGCTATGCCGTGAATTTTCCGCTGTCGGTATTTGACAGCTTTGATCCCGAAAGGCTGCTGATGAAGCCGTTTACTGACAGAGCTCTCGGCAGGATGAACCACTATTCCCCGGATATAAAGGAAGAGCTTTTTTCTGATATGTTCTCAGAAACTCTCGACAGCTACAGCAGAAAGATACGTATAATGACCTCACTTCTCACCGTGACTGATCTTATAAACCGCGAATTTGACCACAGCGCAGATGAAGCGGTGAGCACCACCGTGACGGACGAGATAGTAGGCTATGTCAATGCCCATCTTTTTGACCGTATCTCAGCGGAGGATCTGGCAGCACATTTCTATCTCAGCAGATCACAGTTCAACAGAGTATTCAGAAAGGCAACGGGAGCATCACCCTGGGATTATATCACCGCCAAGCGTCTCATCGCTGCAAAAGAAATGATAAGGAACGGTTCCTCTGCAGGATATGCTGCATCGTGCTGCGGCTTCGGCGATTATTCCTGTTTTTACAGGGCGTATGTGAAGCGCTTCGGGACAAGCCCTGCAGAAGAAAAATGAATGCCGTCCGTGTGTATGACACGGACGGCATATATTATATATCCTTGATTATGCGCTGGAATTCCTCTATATTCTCCCTGTTTTTGCGGACGAGCTTGTCGGTATCTCTTGTTTCCTCTCCGAGCTGCTTTGTAAAGCCGCTGAGCACCTTTATGCCCGCTCCGATCTTGTCAGCGGAGCTCTTGGAAGTATCTGCGAGAGTTCTGACCTCCTGTGCGATAACACCGAAGCCCTTGCCGCTCTCCTTTGCTCTCGAAGCCTCTATGGATGCGTTGAAGCCGAGTATCCTTGTATTAAGGGCGATATCCTGGATGACCTTTACAGTCTC
>CACZPE010000143.1 GCA_902782875.1 uncultured Ruminococcus sp.
CCTGATTTCAGAAGGCAGCATTTACCGTCGATTATCTTCCAGCGTTTCTGCAGATTACCGTCCGAGGTGTTATCCGGCGAAGAATAGTTGAAGTCTATACTCATATTTGACGAGCCAAACAAGACATCGCCTATATCATCCGAAAAGTCGTTGTCGAAGAAGTTAACGCTTTCCCATGTCATATCACTGCCGGCTGGTCGTACCCAGTAATGATCGGAAAGGCTCAGTCCGAGACATTTTGTCATAAGCATCTCTGTATTGTATATGCCGAGCGTTTCGAGCGCCTCGTCTATACCAATTCTGCTTGCCGGGATAGAGCGTCCTGTCCACCATTTGTTAAGCGCAGCCTTATCAATGATCTCCTTATGCTGCATGGTGTGCACAACGCCAATCGGAAGATGCTCCTTATTATAAATATCACCGAAACGGGAGATCACGCCCGTATCTTCATCTATCTCAATATCCGCAGCGCAGATATTCTTGTGCATAAGTGTATAGTTCATGTCTCTCGCCTCGCTTTACAGTAGATTTTATCATATTTCAAAACAAAAATCATCCTACCGTCAACTGATTTGTTGTTTTCAGATATTTTGCAGGTATAGGCTTTCTTAGCTTCCAAACGATATTCATCGGTTTCGAGCCTTCGGATTTTATATAATCGGCAAGGCCAAGAAACGTATACGGAGACGCACCCAGCCTGTTGGTCTTGTACTCGCGGACAAATATCATCACATTTGTTCCCAGCCTGCGGTGATTGATGTATCGCTGACCTGTTTTGCTTTCGGGATTTGTGGTGCTCTGGCTCTGCCAGTGGAACAACTCGTTGTTTATGGAATAATCGTTGTACATTGTAGTGGGAGAATAGTCCTTGTCCGATTTGTTGAGTGTTACGAACAGCAGGTCGGTCTTTTTGTTCTCCAGATACTTTACACCTTCACGAACTGTATCGGGCTTCATGAAATCAAGTGCCACAAGTATCTGATCCCTGGTATAACTGCAATGTACATCCAGAGGACAGTCATAATCCACCTGTACAGGCTCATCAATAAAGTCTATCTTATCGTATTTGAAGTACATCAGCTCAGTTATTTCGCCGAGCATTACAGGTGATTTCGCGATCTTACGGAACCCTTCAAGCAGATCGCCGAAACCGCAGTCCTCATAGGATTTCTGCCATATGGTAAACTGCAGCATCTGCCACATTCTCTGCTGAACACCGTCGAAATCATCTAAGCTGTAATCGCCTATATCCGGCAGATAATCTATCACCAGCTCTATAAGACGGTGTGAGTCGATATATGAAAGTCGGGGCAGAGCCTTTGTGATGACTTCCTCCATATCCTCGGAAAAGTCTGCTTTGACACCGGCCTGCACACACAGCCTTGCAAAGCTGTTTTTCGTTCCATATACCGCACTTAGGTCAAGGTTATAGTAATCAAGGAAATTAGCAAGAGTAAGCTCTTTGCCGCTGTCTTCGCTGAATGTCGCAAGTCTCTTTATCAGTGCGCTCCTGTTTCCGATAGCCTGTCTGATATTATCAAGTATATACTTCTGCGCCATCTTTTCAAGTTTGATGTAGCAGCCCTTTGGAAGCAGTGGAAAGCCGTTTTCGATCTCGTCTTTGACTGTTCGTTTGGTATTACCGAGAAGTGCTGCAAACTTAGACTCGAAATTGTATTTCATATGTGCCTGCCCGATAAAGTCAAGCACGGTCAGGCAATCCTTACCTTCGCTCAGACGCAGACCGCGTCCAAGCTGCTGCAGGAAAACAGTCAGACTCTCGGTAGGACGCAAGAACATCACCGTATTTACCTCTGGGATATCCACACCCTCGTTATACAGGTCAACGGTGAAAATGAACTTTATCCCGCCTCCGGAAAGCTTCGACTGCGCTGAATCACGTTCGTCCTTTCTGCTGTCGGCAGTCAGAGCGACAGAAGGAATTCCTTTCTGATTAAATCGCAGAGTCATGTACTCGGCATGTTCCTTTGATACACAGAATCCCAGCCCCTTGACCTTATCCATATCCGCAACATACTTGTTAAGCTGCTGCAGAATAAGTATCACACGCATATCATTGCCTGTGTAGATATTGGAAAGTGCAGTCCTGTCATAACCGCCGCGGGAGCATTTTATATCATGCAGGTCAACATCATCGGACACTCCGAAATAATGAAACGGACAGAGAAGCTTTCTGTCTATGGCTTCGGGCAGACGTATCTCAGCGGCGATCCTGTCGCCGAAATAAGGCAGTATGCTTTTGCCGTCCATACGCTCAGGTGTAGCCGTCAGACCCAGCAGAATCTTTGGTTTGTAATAATTCAGCAAACGCTGGTATGTAGGCGCAGCAGTGTGATGAAATTCGTCCACGATTATGAAGTCATAGTAATCGGGAGAGGTTATTCTGTCAAGTGACTGAGAATTGAAAGTTTCAATCGATATAAACAGGTTTTCAAGACTATTGGGGCTTACTCCGCCATAGCACAGATCGCCGAAATTCGCGTCGTGGAGTATACCGCGGAAACAGCGGATGCTCTGCTTGAGTATTTCTTTTCTGTGTGCCACAAAGAGTAGATTTGCACGGCTGTTATTCTGTCTGAAACGCTTGTAGTCAAATGCGGAAATAACAGTCTTACCCGTACCTGTTGCAGCTACCACAAGGTTCTTATTATGCCCGCGTATCTCACGTTCTGCGGCAAGCTTGTCAAGTATCTCCAGCTGATAGGAAAACGGACGTATGTCAAAGCTGTATTTTTCCGTATCACTGTGATATTTCTCGGCATTAAGAGCCTGCATCAGATGCGTTTTGTCATCGGGAGAGTACAGTGAAAAATCGGTGCTGTTCCAGTAGTTTTCAAAGGTTGCATTAATCTTGCGGACAGTGTGGGGCTGATCGTGAGCCGTTATTTTCAGATTCCATTCGAGACCGCTTGTCATGGCGGCGTTTGACATATTTGATGAGCCCACATAGGCGGTTGTAAAACCCGTGTCACGGTAAAAGACATAAGATTTCGCATGAAGTCTTGTGCGCTCAGTGTCATAGGAGACTTTTATCTCGGTATTTGGAAGCTTGCTCAGTTCCTCCACAGCTTTCACATCGGTAGCACCCATGTAGGAAGTGGTTATAACCCGTAGCTTTCCGCCGCAGGCTGTAAATTCCTGCAATTCATCTATGATAAGCACCAGGCCGCTCCATTTGATGAATGAGACCAGCATATCTATTCTGTCGGCAGAAACTATTTCCTTTTTCAGCTCTGTCATCATCTGTGGTTCGTGACCTGCGCCCGTAAAAAGCGAACTTGTCGCAAGAGAAGTTTCAGGACGCATCATTGTTATGCGCTGGTTCATGGCATCTGCATTGTTCTGTATATCAGCAACTGCAAGAAGCTGCTCTGCACGCCTGTCTACACTCATACCGTCAAACTCATCATCGCCTGTAAGTTCTGTTACAGCCGAAACAATCCTGTTTGCAAGTCCGAGCTGTCCTTCGATATCATCACCTGATATACGGGAAAGGCCCTTTTCGATTATCTCAGAGAGGTATCCCGAAAGTATCTTCGGAGCTTCGGCTTTGTCTATTGATCTTTTATCGAAAAGCTGTTTGGCTTCATCAATTTCAGTCGACAGATCCTTATTGATGACCTGTTCATATAAACCCTGTTTCAGCACAAAACACCTCCTGCAGTAATCATGAAATAATACTTTTAATTTCAATAACAGTTTTTCACAGGATTTTTTCGTATGAGCATTTCTTTTTAATACATTGTAATCATCTAAAATAAAGTATAACATACATTTCAGAATTAGTCAACAGTTAAAATACTGGTAAAATATAAGGTAATGTTATCTTATAGATAATATAATGTGTTGTTTAACTAAAAAAATACGAATACGCCGTTTTCAGGCGTGTAGGTGTGTAAATGACCATATATAGCTAAATCGAGGCGTGAAAAACTGTGTGTAAGGGGGTGTGTAAATTACAAAATCAGAGAAAATACGCGAAAACTCTTGATTTTCACCGCTTATTTGTGTATAATACAATTTAGAGGTGAAAATCGTGATTATTACAACTTCTATGCTTTTGGATAAACTGCGTGACTACAGTGATCCTGCAGGCAGGATAATGCGTATGAAGCGCGACGGAGAAATATA
>CACZPE010000144.1 GCA_902782875.1 uncultured Ruminococcus sp.
ATGATAGTATCATCACGGACGCGAAGAAGACTCGCGGCGGTGACGATGCTGTTCGGTTATGTGTTCAATATAACTATCGTATCCGCGCTTATCAATGTGTTCCTGTCCCTGAATCTGCTTATGGATGACGGACGCATATTCGGTATATTCATCCCTATAGTGACAGTAGCGGTGATATTTATCTTGATGCGTGTATCAAAGGTGAGGGCATTTACTGACCGACTGCTTGAAAGGATCGCCGGCAGGTTCATGAGCAAGGGCTTCAAGAATTATGTTACTGTACTTGATTATATCGGCAAGGGCTGTATCGCGCAGGTGCGCCTTAAGGAGATACCGCCCGAATATGCGGAAAAGCCTCTGAAGGATATGGATCTTCGCACAGACAAGAATATACTCGTTATGCTTGTTGAGCACAGCGGAAAGCTTGCAGAGCCCGCATCCGCAGATACCTCATTCCGTGAAGGGGACAAGCTCACGGTATTCGGAATATACGGTGAGATATGCAGAACGTTCCATGCTAATGAGTATTTTGAAGATATCTGATGAAAGGAAAACAGTATGAAAAAGCATATCGCATTTTTCGCCGCACTTCTAATGATACCGTCCTGTGCGGTATCTGCCGAAAAGCCCGAAGGACATATAAAGAGCTATGACGGCAGTACGGCTGTGTGGTTCGATATAGACGGTGATGAATATATAACATATACTACCGACGGCAGCAGACCGACAAAAGCATCTGCAGCATATGACGGCGGCAGGATATATATGACGCAGTCGGGCAGTATAAAGCTGAGGGTATCATCAGATGGAAAGGCAAAGATATATTCATACAGGGTAAACGTCATGGAAAAGGATATCATAAAGCCGAAGGCACTGCAGCAGGGTGATACCATCGGCATCATAGCCCCGGGAAAGTATATCGACGGGGATATATCTGAAGCAGTCGCTTATATAGAGAATATGGGCTACAACGTAAAGCTCGGTGAGACCTGCAGTCTGAGAAACGGCGCCTTTGCAGGAACTCCCGAACAGAGAGCGGTTGATGTAGAGAAATTCTTTGCAGATGATGAGGTCGATGCGATACTCTGTCTCAGGGGCGGCTCGGGCTGTATCGATATACTTCCGCTTCTTGACTACGACATGATATCACAGCATCCGAAAATGCTGATCGGCTTCAGTGATATAACCGTACTTCACTCGGCGCTTTTCAGAAAATGCGGATTTGTCACTATACACGGTTCTATGCTGTCAAACTTCGCGGGTTTTGCTGGTGAGCCGAGCGAGTATACCGTTTCTCAGTTTGCTGACGGAGTGAGCGGCAGACTGACGGATGTCACTCTGCCCGAAGATAAGAAGCTGACAGCTCTTTGCAGCGGTACCGCACAGGGACGTTTAGTCGGCGGGAATCTCACCCGTATGTGTGAACTCATCGGTACCCCATATCAGATAGATGCGAGAGGAAATATCCTTGTGATAGAGGATACCCATGAATCCGCGGAGAGTATAGAAAGAATGCTTGAAAAGCTTAAGAAAAGCGGTATTACCGATGAATGCTCGGGGATAGTTTTCGGTGAGTTCACCGACTCTGTGGATTCAGACGGCAGAAGCTGGCAGGATGTTCTGGCGGAATTTGCGCAGGATACAGGCAAGCCATGTATTATGGGACTTCCCGCAGGACACGACTGTGATAATATGTTTTTGCCTTTAGGCATCAGGGCTGAGATCACAGCGGATGAAAACGGCGCGGCTATACATCTTCTCGAGAGTGCGTTTGAGTAACAGTTATTGAATATAAACGCTCCGTTGAGTCAGACGGTAATAAGCGTTGATTGACTATACTGCGTAAAAATGATATGATATGAGCACGGTACCGAATAATCAACAGGAGAATTATTATGGCTATATCTATCGGTGAAAACATCAGGATAATGCGCCGTAAATGCGGCTTTACTCAGGAAGAGCTTGCACAGCGTCTCTCCGTTACCGCTCAGGCGGTAAGCAAATGGGAAAACGGCAACGGATTACCCGATATATCACAGCTCATACCTCTTGCGCAGATATTCGGGATAACGACAGATTCGCTTCTCGGCTGTGTCTCGGCTGTTTACGGTGATGCCCATACGGAGCAGACAGAAAAGCATATCGAACTGCTGATGTCTACCTCAAAGTCTGCTGCAGAAAAGCATCTTGCTGTATACTCATATCTTCGTGCGGAGTCTGAGAAAGAGCCCACCAACTATGATATCATGCGCAGGTGCATTGAGTATGCGGCTATGCTCAGTTCCTTTGCCCATCTGCAGGGATTTATGTCTGACAGACAGGATGAGCTTGATGAGATATTCAACGACTGCGAGCGCAAGAATGCCTGCATATCACGTTATTGTGAGGACAGGATAATCATTGAGAAATCCGATCACGCAATGGCGTGGATATATATACACACAAAGAAATACGACAAGGCAAAAGCGCTTATCGACCGTCTGCCCAGTCTTGAGGGCGAACGCCTCAAAGAGCCTATGATGTCAAAGCTGGTTTTTTTTCAGTACGGCTTTGAGTCGCAGAAAGAAGTCATAAAGGACAATATAAAGAAGCTGATGTGTGCTGCGGGCAAGGAGTTTTTCTACGCGTTTGAGAATTACGCCTGGTGTGCTGCCCCGG
>CACZPE010000145.1 GCA_902782875.1 uncultured Ruminococcus sp.
ACCATAGACATCTGCAAGGCGCTTGCATTTTTCTATATCGGGAACAGTTGCACCGCTTTCCCATTTTGCGTAAGCCTGACGGGATATTTCGATCTTTCCTGCGATCTCTTCCTGCGAATAACCATGAATATTACGCAGTATGATAAGGTTTTCTTTAAGCATTTATATTCCCTCATTTCAGCATTGAATCTACAGTATTGATATAAAACTGACTATGCGTTGTATGGATAAGATGATCGCTGTCCTCGGTCTCGACAAGCCTGCAGTTATCGCCGATATATGATACCGCACGTTCAGCCTGTTCACGGGAAGCCGCACACAGATATGTTCCGTTATCTGCTTTGTTTTCTCTGGCGTGGATATATACGCACGGCACATTGATATCAGAAAGTATCTGCTCATGAGTGAAGCCATGATTCCACGTCAGATCATAGAACTTCTCACCATAGGCAAGATCATACTCCTCTGCAAACTGGAATACATACCATATCGAGGAAGGAAGAAATCCTATCTTCACTGACTTTTCAGGGTGTTTGTCATGATAGCTCTGTGCATAATCTGCAATTCGCGGCATGGCGTCTTTCATAAACAGCTGTCCCCAATAACAGTGACGCAGATAGTAGGCTTCCCAGCATTCGGTCTTATCTGAAATATTGTAGTCATGGACAGTTTTATATGTATCAAGATAAGCAAAGCTCTGTTCCCAGCCCTCACCCTCGGTGCTGAAAACCGGCGGGTCTTCAAGCACTGCCCCTGCGATGTTTTCTCCGCCGTAGGCTGCGATATATGCCGCAGTCAATGCACCGTTGGAATGCCCTGCAACAACTGTCGGCTCACCGATGACTTCATTGATAAATGTGATGATATCATCACCGTTTACATCGATATAGTAAAGGCTCTCATCGTGAGACGAACCGCCGTGTCCGTACACATCTACGGCGTAGATATGCCAGTTTTTACTGAGTTCAGGCAGGACAAGCGCATAGTCCTCCCATATTCCCATTTGTCCGTGAATAAGAAGAAGCGGCGGATTGTCATTTGTTACTTCACCATAATTGATGATATTTCCATTCGGTGCAGTAAACTGTTTTTCTTTTGCACCTACGCTGTCAAGTGCTTTCTGATACTTGTCATACCAGTGGATATTGCGATACCAATAGATACCAAATAAAGCCGAAACAATTACGATCAGCGAAAGGAATACTATTGCAGTTATTTTGATTGCCTTTTTCATAGAATCACCCCTGAGTTTGATCTCTATGAAAATTGTAACACATGGTTGCGTGCTTATCAACCAACTGCACTTGTCAAATCTGATTGATATATGTTATGTGTGGTTGCATATATTCTATCAGATTACACTCCAAAAGTCAATGCATTGACTATCCTCTGTGTCTGCAGTCCGTATAGACCTGTTATGAAAAAACCGACAAGATCCACAGTGGGATTTTGTCGGTATATTTATGAAGATCATTTCGAGAGTCTGTCGATCTCGGCAAGCTCGTCTGCAGTAAATGTCGTGTTCTCTATAGCCTTGATGTTATCAAGTATCTGCCCGGGCTTTGATACTCCGATGAGCACAGATGTCACTGCCTTATCGTGCAGCAGCCATGCAAGAGCCATTTCCGCAAGAGTCTGGCCCCTGTTCCGGGCGATGTCGTTTAGCTTTCTGATATTATCCAGCTTATCGCCTGTGACCTGGTCCTCATGCAGGAATCTTCCGTCGGTGCGTATGCGGCTGTCTTCGGGGATACCGCCGAAATATCTGTCTGTCAGCATACCCTGTGCCAAGGGAGAGAAGCATATGATCCCCTTGCCGAGACGTGCGGAGGTATCCTTCAGACCGTTTTCCTCCACGGTGCGGTTGAGTATGTTATAGCAGTTCTGATTGATGATAAACGGAACATGGCGGTCCCTGAGTATGGCCTCCGCTTTCTCAAGAGTAGCGCCGTCATAGTTTGAAAGCCCGACATACAGCGCCTTGCCGCTGCGCACTATCTGTTCGAGCGCCCCCATAGTTTCTTCAAGGGGAGTATCGGGATCCATGCGGTGATGATAGAAAATATCCACATAGTCAAGTCCCAGTCTTTTCAGTGACTGGTCAAGGCTTGCTATGAGATACTTCCTGCTGCCGTGGTCACCGTAGGGGCCTTCCCACATCTGATAACCCGCTTTTGTGGATATTATCAGCTCGTCGCGGTATGCGGAGAAATGCTCTTTCAGTATGCGCCCGAAATTGATCTCCGCGCTGCCGCCTTTGGGGCCGTAGTTGTTTGCAAGGTCAAAGTGTGTGATGCCGTTGTCGAATGCGGTAAAGCACATCTGCTCCATATTTGCATAGTTGCCCTTATCTCCGAAATTATGCCATAGTCCCAGTGATACCGCAGGAAGAAGGAGTCCGCTTTCGCCGCATCTGTTGTACTGCATATTGTCATAGCGCTTTTCATTTGCTGTATACATATTCTGCCTCCTTAAATGTCATATCGTGTATAAAACATCACATATATGTAACAGTCTCGCTCAGGGGCTTTCTGCTGCTGTGATTGGGGAGAGGTCCTGCGCCCTCTGCGGCATAGCCCAGGTCCATTACCATGAGTATCTCTTCATTTTCGGGGAGCCCCAGCTCTGCTGCCAGCTTATCGGGGTCGAGGAAGTTGATCCAGCAGCTGTCAACACCTTCATCAGCGGCGGCAAGTATCATATGTGTTGCCACTATTGTGGCATCCTCTATGCCCGAATCGCGCTTATCCCCGGGATAGGTGAATACATTTTTCTTGTCAAAAGCCACCACAAGCACGGTGGGTGCGCCATAGCGGCAGGGAGTACACGCATCGATCTTAGCAAGTGTTTCAGCGGACTGCAGGACATAGATATGCTGCTCCTGCAGATTCTTTGCAGTCGGAGCAAGTCGCCCTGCTTCAAGTATGGCGGTGAGCTTGTCGCTTTCCACCTGCAATGATGAATACTTCTTGCATGAGTATCTGTTTTTGATTACTTCTCTGAATTCCATAATATCCTCCTGTACTGCGTTCATGATGTCAATGAATGGATTCGCTGACGATTCTGCAGGCATAGATCCCTGCAGAGTATCGCCGGGTATATTATACCATATATGTTCCTGATTTGCAACAGTAACGATTATACTTGATTATAGGACAGATATCTGCTATAATATATAAGAACATCCGCAAAGGCGGAACGTTTATGATGACATACAAATGAAACATCAGGGAGGACTTATTATGAAAAAGGTAAGATGGGGAATACTCGGTACTGCCAATATCGCAAGAGGCTGCACTATACCCGGGATGAAGCTTGCAGAAAGCTGTGAGCTCTATGCCATAGCGGGGAGAAGTTTTGAAAAGGCTGAGGCTTTCAGAAAGGAATTCGGCTTTGAAAAGGCTTACGGCAGCTACGCCGAGCTTCTCGATGATGATAATGTTGAAGCTGTATATATCCCGCTTCCGAATGATATACACATCACATGGGTCAAGGCGGCACTTGAAAAGGGCAAGCATGTGCTCTGCGAAAAGCCTCTCGCCCTGAAAGCCGCAGAGGCAAGGGATATGTTTGATACCGCGAAGAAGAACGGCGTTTTTCTTATGGAGGCATATGCCTATCTGCACAGCCCTTATGTTGAGAGCCTTAAAAATGATATAAAAAGCGGTCTGATCGGTGATGTGGATTTTATAGATACAGCATTCATCACCCAGGGCTACAGAGAGGATTTCCGCCTTCACAGGGAAATGGGCGGCGGAGCTTTATATGATCTGGGCTGCTACTGCACAACGATGATATTGTCGCTGACGGATTCCGAGCCCGATATGGTCAGAGCCGAAGCGGAATTCTCGGATCTGGGAGTAGATCTTTCAACGACTGCTCTTATACGTTTCAGAAACGGCATGAGGGCTTCCTTCAATGTCGGCATGGTACTTGGTGTAAACACGAATTCACGATATGACAGGCTGTACATACACGGCACAAAGGGCAGCATACGCTCCGATGCGGAATACAACGGTCAGGGCGAGCTTGTCTACAGGATATTTACAGACGGCGGCGTTACGGAAAGACGCATCAGTGTTCCGCAGAATTACGCGCTTGAGACCGAGCAGCTGAACAGATGCATCCTGTACGGAGAAAAGCCCCATATCTCCGCAGAGTTCTCCATAAAGAACGCAGAGCTGATGGACAGCATATTCAAAGAAATAGGATACTACGAGCGTTAAGGATACATAACGCATCATGTAATGTCCGTGATGCATAAGGGGTGTTTATGAAAAGATCAGTTATTCTGGCAGCTGTGCTTCTTACAGGCTGTGCATCGGTACAGCCTGCGGCACAGCCAGAGCCTATGGACGAGGCGCCTGTATCGACAGTGGTACAGCAGACGACCACCACAGGCGAAACGACAGAAGAGATAAAGACAGAAACATCACTGACAGAGAGAACGGCCGTATCTACCGAGGAGATCATACTCCCCGATTATACCCGGGTATCGGATGAAACGGGGGATGTTTTCACGGATATACAGCTGTGGTCAGATGAGAACGAGCTGCTTACATCGGAGGACCCGGAGATCATATGGTATGCCGAGATCCCCGTGAAATGCTGGCCCGAGATAGTGGGGCTGATAGATGCCGATACAGGCGAGGTCGCCGCGACGCTCAATGATATAGCCGATTATGAAAAATACGGCGGGGATATCATGGGTGACGGCGTGTACAACTGCCGCTTCACGGTGGATACCGACATAAACACGGATGATGATGTGTCCGAACAGCGCACATACCGCTACTATGCCGAGTTTGCGGATGAAACGGGGATACACCGCTCGGAAATAAAAGAGATAGCGGTATACGAACCGTTCACCGAAAAGGAGCTCGGCGACATGGAAGCTGTCGATGAAGCGATACGTGAACTGATGGAGGATGAGGACTTCTTATCGCTTGATGTAGAAAGCAGATCGGAAAAGATGCTTGAGCTGCTTCACAGGCTGGCGGCGGAAGGAACTCCCGAACGTCCGTATCCGCTTATCATAGAGGACAGCATAGTCTGCAGCGGAGATCAGAATGAAATGATATCATATGAGCACATATGCGGCATACCATCAGGGATAGGGCTTGTGCCCCTTTCTTCGTATTCGACCGAACCCGGCCTGATGTACAACTGAGTACAGGGAGTATGCGTAATGATATCCATGAAATGCTGTCAGGCAGAAAATCAGATGACAATACAGGGGAAATGAAATGACACAATACGAGAAAATGACAAGCACATCAGTGTCACGACTGGTGTGCAGACTGTCTGTGCCGACGATACTCTCGATGCTCGTTACGAATATATACAACCTTGCCGATACTGCATTTGTGGGCAAACTCGGCACAAGTGCCAGCGGTGCGGTGGGTATAGTGTTCGGCTTTATGTCGGTGATACAGGCATTCGGCTTTATGTTCGGGCAGGGCTCGGGAAGCATGATAGCACGCCTGCTGGGCAAGCGTGACACGGAAAGCGCCTCACATCATGCTACCCTCGGGTTCACGGCCTCTTTCATATGCGGCATAGTTATACTTGTCGCAGGACTTTTAAATCTTGATCACATAATCACGGCACTCGGCAGTACGCCGACCATTGCGCCGTATGCAAAGACGTATATCACATTCATACTCTTTGCGGCACCCTTTATGTGCTCAAGCTTTACGATGAACAACATACTGCGCTATGAGGGTAGAGCCGTGCTTGGAATGGCGGGGCTTATGACGGGTGCTGTGCTGAATATGACCTGCGACCCGATATTCATGTTCGCCTGCGGTATGGGCATCGCAGGGGCGGGGCTTTCTACCGCGCTCAGTCAGCTTGTAAGCTGGGGGATACTTCTGTCGATGTTCCTGCGGGGAAAGACAGAGTCAAAGCTGGGACCGCAGTACCTGAAAAAATGCTCCTTCCCCATGCTTTGCAATATAATGGCTACGGGATTTCCGAGCCTGCTCAGACAGGGACTTAACAGTATAACCACGGTTATGCTCAATTCATGCTGTGCGGTATACGGTGATGCGGCTGTTGCCGCAATGAGCATAGTATCAAGGATAGCATTCTTCTCCTTCTCTGTGGCGCTCGGCATCGGGCAGGGGTTTCAGCCTGTGGCGGGCTTCAACTATGGCGCGGGGAAATACAGCCGTCTGAGAAAGGCATTCAGATTCACTCTTATAGCGGCAGAATGCATCATAATAGTGGGCAGTACAGTGCTTATTACTTTTGCAGAGCCGCTTGTCGGTATCTTCCGCGATGATCCCGATGTAATACATATCGGTACCCGCGCTCTGCGTCTGCAGGCGATAGCACAGCTGACGCTGCCGCCGTGCATGGCGATAGAGATGATGTTTCAGAGTACGGGCAGGCGCCTTGGTGCATCCTTTATGTCATCACTCAGAAGCGGAGTGCTGTTTATTCCCGCTCTGCTGATACTTTCGGATATACGCGGCCTTGCGGGAATACAGGAGGCTCAGCCGCTGGCACTGCTTCTATCTCTGCCCATCAGCATACCGTTCGGTATAAGATTCTTAAACCATCTGCCAAAGGAGGATACAGCGGAAAATGACGGATAATATAAAAATAGCGGTAATGACCTTCAGGCTTCATGCCCCCTGGGTACACAGCCTTAAGGAAAAGAGAATGATCGTAAAAAGCATCATCGCAAAGCTGCAGAACAAGTTCCATGTTTCCGCGGCAGAGACAGATGAACAGGATACTCATCAGGTCATAGTGATCGGTGTGGCGGCGATCGCTGCAAACAATGCCCTTGCCGACAGTATGATGGATGAGATATCGCAGTTTGTCGAGACAAGCTCTGAGGCGGAGATACTTGATGAGCAGCGTGAGATAAGGTGACTGTAATGTGTGCCGTTCACGATTTGTTGAATGCAGAACGGTGCTGAGGGATCAGAACACATATGAATAAAA
>CACZPE010000146.1 GCA_902782875.1 uncultured Ruminococcus sp.
ATACTTGCAGACGGCGATAACAAAGTCCGCCTGTCTGATGTAATGAGGCTGCTTCCCTATGCTGCGGCGCGGTGCGGTCTTGCGACAGGGTGGATATATGATGCGGAATATGCGGCGAGCGAGCTTGCAGATCAGCGCTATACATCCGACAGACTTGTGGAGAAGCTCGGCAGGCTGGGGACAAGGACAGACAGCCTCAGCTCATGTCTTAAGGTCTCGGGCAATAAGAAGGCCGTCAGGAAAAAAAGCGCAGGTATAGACAGCGACGAAATGAAAGAGACGGTAAAAAAGATACTTCCCAGACCGATAAAGGTGCTTTACTACAAGCTTCGGCACGGAGACAGATCATGACGGATAAAGAACGATATGCTCTGTTTGAGTATATATACGGCAATATACCGCCTGACGCGCGCGGCAGGGCGGCATATGTCTCTCAGAATAATGATGTCATAGATGAGATATGCTATGAATCGCAGAATATAGTATATTTTGCCTGTGACAGAAGATATCACGATGTACTTGAGATAAACGGCGGAGTCGGGTGCTTTACCGAAAAGCTTGCAGAGCTCTGTGACAATGTGTGTACAGTCTCTCCCGATGAGGATGAGCTGCGTCTGAATGCACTCAGGAACAAAGACAGGGACAATATCACGTTTCTGAAAGAGCCCGACAGGAAAGGCTATGACCTTATCTTTGCGGATATGACGGCTGACAGGCGGGATATCCGTGATATACTCGACAGCCTTGTGCCGCTCATGTCTGATGACGGGAAGCTGTTTGTGCTCACGGACGCGGATGACGGGCAGCTTTCACGCACAGGGTACGATACGGATATATACTATCCCTATCCGTCGGTGAAGCGTGATATGCTGTATGTGTTTTCCGACAGCAGGCTGCCGACGGAGAGCGAGCTGTTTTTCTGTCCCGAAACGTGCAGGAGCGGCGGGTATGAGGAACTGCTGAAGGATCATTCTTTCTGTGATGTGCGTGCGGTGGTGCTGTACGCAAAGAAGCAGGACAGGCACTGTGATTACTGCAAATTCTCGGTCATGCGCCGTGAGGATATGCGCATCATCACAGGGATATACAGAAACGGCGGCGATACTGTCATAACAAAGACTCCGCTTGAAAAAAGCGTCGCTCATGCCGACAGGATGATAACATCATTTGACCGCCTGAGCAAAGTGTTTGAGGGTTCCTTCATAGATATCAACAGGATCACAGCCGTATCTCCGCCGACTTTTGAATATGTCAGGGGCGAGGAGCTTTTTGATCTCATCGCAGGGCATATCAGGGCGGGGGATGTACAGACGGCAAAGGAACTGATATACAGGTTCGCAGCTGTACTGCGGTCCCGTGCGGTGCTGCCGTTTACGCCGTCGGAGAAGTTTGCGCGGGTGTTCGGAAGCCTCTCGGAAGAGGGGGCATATTCACTTGCGTATACCGATATAGATATGTGCTTTGACAATATCATCATACGTGACGGCAGATGGGTAGTCACGGACTATGAGTTCTGCTTTGATTTCCCTGTGCCTGTGGATCTGGTGATATTCCGCGCGGTGTACTTTTTCTTCAGAAAAGCCGAGAAGCTGCCCGGCAGGGCTGCACTCAGGAATGAGATATATGAGCATCTGGGCATAAAGGACAGGATATCCGCATACCATGAGGCGGAGGTGCACTTTCAGAGATATATCGAGGGCGATGTGTACTATCAGCGGCGCACGGTCATACTCACGGGAAAGGGCGTGGGTTACAGACGGGCGCTGGGGAAGTTACATTAATATAAGAAAAAATAAAGGGTTTGTTCGGTTCACAACTGAACAAACCCTATATTTTTACAGATTTTTATAGTACTCGGCGATATCCTTTGCCTTGAAGCTTTTCGCAAATATCATGGAAGGTTTTTCCACAAGAATATGTATTATTGATGCAGCTGAAATGCTGACAAAGAATAAAAGTATAAAACGTTTTATTACATCATCGTTTAAAAATGCAGGCAGGAAATACCAGTGCACAAGATATACCGCAAAACTGATGCTGCCTATATAGGAAAACAGTCTGTTGCCCATGAACTTTGTTATGATATTGTCGGATATGGTTACAGACAGTATGAACAGTACGGTCAGAATGCTGCAGAGAATGGGATAGGTCCAGCCGATATATATATCCTTCATGGACGGGAAGAAACAGGAGAGGATCGGCTCTGCACTGAATACGCAGAAGAAAAGGAAGAGAGCGCCGTATATCCCCGCTGTTATATCCACCGGCCGAGATATCTTTACCGAACTCAGCTTATACGCACGATAGATATATCCCGCTGCCATGCCGGCGGTGAATTGTCCGAGACGAAAAGCCATTTTCGTTCCGTTGCCGTAAAGATAAAATACCTTATCTGTAAAGAAGTGGTTGAGCAGAAACGAGCATATCACCAGAAATGCCGCTATGATCAGGAGAGAGACAGGCTCTTTTTTTATTATCTTTGACAGCAGATGGTATATTCCCGCAAGCAAAAGTGACAAGAAGGGAAATATAAGATAGAAGAACATTTCCTGCTGCAGAAACCACAGATGTCCCTGAGATTTTATGAAGAACATATTGAGCAGAAGGCTGTTGAAGCTTTCTGTATCGGCTATGTCAAAATATTTCACCGGATTCAGGAAAAATGCACCGAGTATGCATACCCAGAATACAGGAACGATGCGTATTATACGGCTCAGATAGTATCTGAGTATCTTCACTATGCCCTTGAAATCCTCTTTATCCTTTGCAAACGGCCGCACGGCAAGAAAACCGCTCAGTGCAAAAAAGATCGCATTGCCAAGTCCGCCCTGTCTGAGAAACGAACAATGACTCGAAACCACCAGAGCTACAGCCAGAAAACGCAGCCCGTCAAGAGCGGTGTTCCTTTTTATCATCTTGAATATCCTTCCGTTTGAGTGTTTTGCTCACAGATCATTTTATACTCAGATCCGACTTTATCTGTGTGGTACTTATCTCGGGGGTCCTTTCGAGGTATACGACCTCGGCACCCTCGTCACGCAGGAAATCGAATTTTCCTTCCCAGTCGTTGCCCATAACGAAGGTATCTATGTGATACTCGTGTATATCGGTCTTTTTCTGCTCCCAGCAGGTCTCGGGGATCACAAGATCCACATAGCGTATGGATTCGAGCAGCTCCTTGCGCTGCTCATAGGTGAAGTAGCACTTCTTGCTCTTTTCATCCCAGTTGAATTCATCGGTGGAAAGGGCAACCACAAGATAGTCGCCGAGAGCCTTTGCCCTGCGCAGCAGATTTATATGACCGTAGTGTAGCAGGTCAAATGTTCCGTATGTTATGACTCTTTTCATGCCGTTCTCCTTAATCAGTGCGGCTTAGTTTATGCCGAGGCTCTTCTTGATATCAGCGAGAGCCGCTTCGGCAGCGTGGGGGTAATTAGTCATTATCTCACGGCGCAGCTTTTCTCTGCCTTCTGCCTTTGTATCATTGCCTGCGATGACAACATCGTTTATGAAATTGTCTATCGCATCGGTGTCATATGCTATATAGCACTGATCAAGGCACTTCTTGCCGAGCTCGACGAATTTTTCTTCGATGTCGGACTCATCCTTGAGCATGTAGCAGCAGGGCTTACCGGCAAACTGATACTCAACGAGGAATGAGCCGCAGTCCTGTATGCAGGCATCGCATTCTGCGAATTTTTCAAAATAATTATCACTCTCATCCCAGATTACATTGGGCTTGGAACGCATATCAAAAACGTAATTGTCTGTCTTGTTGGAACCCCAGTAAGTGGGCTTTCTGAGAGTGGTGAGAAGGAACGGATGAGGCCTGTAGACAAAGTCTATATCGGGATAGCGGTCGGGAAGCTCGGTGAAGAAATCGAGATAACGCAGGAAGTTGCCGAGATTGAGTATCTCGTTGTTGTTCTTGGCTTTTCCTCCGCCGTCTACAGAGTGATGCAGAGCAACGAGTATACGCTTTCTTGTCTGGTCGGCGCTCTTCTGATAGTCTGCAAGTGCATCCATTTTGATATAACCAACAAGGGAAGCATTTCTGTCGGCCTCGGGATAATTGTTTCTGTACTGATTGATTGTGTCCTCACACTCAAAGAAAGCTTTCCACATATATCTGTAGGAATCAAGGGAGAGTATCTTGTCATCGTATTTTGAGCGGTAGAAGCCGTAGTTTACCATGATCGGCAGGAAATCCCTTCCTGAAGAGAATTTGTGGTTGTACGGAAAACTGGATATATTATAAGGCGTATTATAGATTACGATATCCATAGATGAGCAGATATCTATCCATCTGTTCATATCATCCACTTCGGCAAGGATCAGCCTGTCTTCCTTTATGCCGCTGGCAAGAGTAAGTCTTTTTTGTACATTTATATCTGATATTACATCTGTACCCCAGCGCATATCGGGAACAATTACAACATATGGGTCAAACGCAGGGTCTTCAAGCATTTTTATATATAGAGCTCTTGACGGAAACATGGATATGTTGCTGATAAGAAAGGCAGTTCTGAGCAGTTCGCCGCTTTTTGCCTTTTCTGACTTTTTCTGTACTATTTCAGGCAGCATTGCATAATGCTCATCTACTGTCGGGATACGGAACTCGTTTTCCAAAGGAGATTTTATCTGGACGAACGGAGCAAGATCAGGATTGTTTTCAGCGATTATTTCCAGTGCTTCTTCAAGGTTTTCTTTGGAAATGCGGTGAAATGCTTTTTTCTTTGCGAGAGGTATCTTGTATGTTTTCAGGAAAGTAACAGGATGGCTGAATATATTGATATCAGATCTGAAGCATATTGCTCCCCATCTGAATCCTTTTCTTGACAGATACTGAGTAAGCTCGGTCTCGTATTTTGTAATGACCTTGCCTCTGTCGAGCTTTCCGTCAACAGTATCGAGAAATTCATCAAGATCGGTGGCATCGAGAACATTACGCCTGAATACAAAGAAATAAGATGAGATATGAGCCTTGTAAAGCTTGGTCTTATATCCGCTGAAGCCCCAGAAATCTACGCTTTTTGAAGCCATCTTTTCAATGCTTTCTGAAAATGGGTATACAGGACCGTAGCAGGAGTCATTGAGCATCACGAGTTCATCTGCGATATCGGATTCGAGCAGTCCGTTCTCTCTGGCATATTTCATGCCTATCTTATATGAGCCGAAATCGTACTGATTGTGGCGCACAAATTTTGCGTAGCATACGTATTCCTCCAGCTTTTCAAGCTCAGAGGGGAGAATCTTGCAGTCGCCCACAAGGACGATATTGTCCACGATCTCCTGAAGACCTTTGAGAAGAATGAAAAGGGTCTCAGGTATCTTTCCCTTGGCAAAAAAGCATGATACTACAGCTGTTCTGCGGTTTACACATTCCTTAACGGGGAATGTCATCTCTGTTTCAACAGATTCATCAGGAAAAGGTATATCTGATCTGAGCTGGAGAGTAGATATCTCTCTGTTTTCGTTACGTCCGTATTTCTCATAGTGGAGAAGAGGGTTCATTCTTGCTTTGGCAACATCCGAATGTATAGTAAGGTATTCTTCACTTGAAAAGGTTTCGCAGGGGTCTCTTCTTCCGAAGCCGCCGAATCTTACATACTGTTCGGCAAGGTTGTTCATTTTTTGGAGTTCTATATTGTTTCGTCTGTAATAATCCTCGTCAAAGAGAGGAGAATTTCTTATTATTTCAGCGTTTTTCTTTATGCTTATTTCTCTGTTATACTGATTTACGACATAGGATATGACGCTTTTTTTGTGTTTTACCATCCATAATGCCTTTTTAACCTTGCTTTTTATGCCCATTGAGAAACAGGACGCTCCTTTCAGGATATTATACGGCTCTCAAAAGACTTTTTGCGACCGCTTTTTCTATTATATAGTATCACCGTGCGATTGTCAAGATTTTATGTTCATTTAACGGCAGAAAAACCATTTTAAGAATAACGGTTATGACAATACCTCGAAAGGCGCTTGTTGCCAGGTTTTTGGCGTGAATATGGGTGAAAGTACATGGCTGCCCATAAAAATGTAATAAGTTGTAACGGATTTATGGGCGGCACAGCTATATAATTAAAGCTATATTCACAGAAAAGTTACACTTTCGGGGGC
This sequence comes from uncultured Ruminococcus sp., assembly GCA_902782875.1. The sequence goes on from CACZPE010000146.1 coordinate 6,121, forward strand.
CATCTGTGGTAAAATCTAAGTATCTATCAGGATCTGCTTTGGGGGCAGAAAAGATAAGAAACAAAAGATTTTAGGAGGGAAAATTATGCAAAAAAAGAGAGCAATAGCACTTATTGCCGCTCTCTCTGTTTGTATGAGCGTGACTGTGCCTGCATTTGCAGACGAGTATACCGCCGAAGCACCTGCTGCGGTAGTTGCTGACGATGTACAGCTCGAAGATACAGCAGAAGAGCCTTCCGCAGATGACGTAGTATACGCCGAGCCTGCGGAAAACACAGAGACCACAGAAGAAACACCCGCCGAGGTTCCCGCAGAAGAGGAAGCTCCTGCTGAGGAGACTCCCGCAGAAGACACTACACCCGCCGAGGAAGTTCCCGCAGAAGAGGAAGCTCCTGCTGAGGAGACTCCCGCAGAAGACGCTACACCTGCTGAGGAAAATCCCGCAGATGAAACTCCTGCAGAAGACGCTACACCTGCTGAGGAGACTCCTGCTGAAGAAGCAGCACCTGTTGAAGATGCAGCTCCTGCAGAGGAAGTGCCCGTTTTTGATGAAACAACTCCCGCTGAAGAAGCTTCAGTTGATCTCGATTTAGACAAGCTTGAAGAGACCGCAGAGGAAGAGATTGTTGATGAAGAAGAACTTGATCTTTTCGCAGCTGTTCCTTCAGCTCCGGCTGTAAGAGCAACAGCAGGAAATGGTTCTGTTACTCTTTCGTGGAATAAGATATATGATGCAACATCATACAGAATCTATGTATATTTCCCGAGCACCGGCAGATATGCACATCTTGCTACTCTTGAAGGCTCATCAGTAACCACATTTACAATAAACAACCTCAACAACGGCTCAAGGTATGCTTTCCTTGTAAGAGCATTCAACGGCAGCACAGGTTCTTATTATTCTTCTTATGATGTAGTATATGCAACACCCAGTGCTCCTCTTGCAAGGCCTTCTGTTACAGCGACAGCAGGCAACGGTTATGCTACATTGTCCTGGAATCCTGTAAGCGGCGCAACATCCTACAGGATATATGTATACTTCCCCAGCACCGGCAAATATGTACATATGGCTACTACATCCGCTACTTACTACACCAGGTACAATATGCAGAATGGTGCAAGAGTAGGCTTCCTTGTAAGAGCATTCAACGGCAATACTGGTTCTGCATATACATCTGCTGATGTCAAGTATGTTACACCTTTTGGATCACTTGCAAAGCCTTCCGTTACAGCAACAGCAGGCAACGGCTATGCTACTCTCAGATGGGCCGCAGTATCAGGCGCAACATCCTACAGAATCTATGTATATTTCCCCAGCACAGGAAGATATGTACATCTTGATACAACAACAGGCACATCATATACCAGGTATAATATGCAGAACGGTGCAAAAGTAGGCTTCCTCGTAAGAGCATTCAACGGAAGCATCGGTTCTTCCTATTCTACTGCTGATGTAAAGTATGTAACTCCTTACAGCAGCCTTGCAAGACCTGCCGTTACAGCTACAGCAGGCAACGGCCAGATCACTCTCAGATGGAGCGCTGTATCAGGTGCAACTAGCTACAGAATCTACAGATAC
>CACZPE010000147.1 GCA_902782875.1 uncultured Ruminococcus sp.
GTCTCTGCCATAATAATCAACTATCATACAGTCAAGGCCGCGCTTGCTGAAATACCCTGCCACAGGCACCATACTTATCCGTCCGCCCGATGAGCCGCAAAGAATGATAAGTACCTTGTCCTTTGTACCTTTATGCGGTGATTTATAAAACGCTCCGCTAAAGCCGTCTGTTTTCATACAGAATTCTTTGTCGGGGGGAATATTAAACTGTGCAGGCATCCTTATCACCTCTGATACATATTGGCATATTCATATACAACAAGTTAGCTCAACATAACTATTATATCATCTGTTTTTACAAAAGTCAAATGAAATATCGGATCGTTTGACATGCTAAGGTGACTATTCCTTATCGGGAAAGGCTTCATTCAAAAAAGAACGAAGCCTTTCCATCACATCTTCCAGTTCTGCGATACTATCTGTTGTTCTGCCATATGACGGTATATGCCGTTTTTCTCGTACAGCTCATCGGGTGAGCCTTCCTCTGCAACTATCCCGTCTTTGAGAACGACTATATGATCTGCATTTGCGATGGTCCTCATTCTATGTGCTATTATAAGAACAGTCTTGTTTCTGATAAGCTCGGACAGAGCCTGCTGTATCTGTGTCTCATTTTCCGCATCAAGTGAGGCAGTCGCTTCATCAAGAAGTATCACGGGAGCATCTTTCAGAAATGCCCTGGCAATGGATATGCGCTGTCTTTCACCGCCCGAAAGTTCACTGCCGTTTTCACCGATAAGAGTATTATATCCGTCAGGAAGCTTCTTTACAAACTCATCGCAGTTGGCGAGCCTTGCTGCCCGCATCACCTCTTCATCGCTTGCTCCCTTTTTGCCTATACGGATATTTTCCATTACCGACTGATTGAACAGGGTAACATCCTGGAATACTATAGAGTATGCCGAGAAAAGCGTTTCGGGCTCGACCTTTGATATATCCATACCGCCAAGAGTAATCTTACCCTTGTCTATATCCCAGAAGCGCGCAGCCAGCCTTGAAACGGTAGTTTTGCCGCCGCCCGAGGGGCCGATGAGTGCAGTGACCTCACCCTGCTTTGCGGTAAATGTAACATCACGCAGGACCGCAGAATCATCGTATGAGAACGAAACATGGTCGAAGACTATGTCATATCCCTTGTTTGTCATTTTGTCCGTGCCTGTCTGAATATCATGTGAAAGCACTTCATCAAGTCGCTCGCACTGTACGGTCGCAGCGATTATAGCCGCAAAATTCTGCATGGTTATCTGCATGGGATCGTAAAGGCGGGATACTACCATAAGGAACATAAAGAATGTGAGCAGTGTTATCTCACCTTTTGCAAGAAGTGTTCCGCCTACAAGTGCTGTAGTCGCGATGCCAAGTTTTAATATAATAGCTGCGGAATTTACGAATACAGCGAGCTTGAGCTCGGTAAAGAGGGATTCCTTTTCGACATTTCTTATGACCTTTTCGAGTCCGTCCATGTATTTATCCTGTGCGTTGTTTGCACGCAGGTCACGGACAGCTTCAAGGCATTCCTGTACACCGTCTCCCAGTTCCAGCTTGCAGTTGTACAGCTTCTTTACTGCTTTTTTCTGTGCCTTTGTGGAGCCGTATACGCACAGGAATGCGGCGGGTATCACCCAGAAGCTTGCAAGTGCCATTCTCCAGTCAAAGAATATGAACATACTGATACCGACGATAGCAGTGGAGATAAGCGCACCGATAAATTCAGGTATCCAGTGGCTCGAAGCGGTCTCTATCTGAGCACAGTCTGCCATTATTGTTGCAGTAAGGTCAGAAAGATCCTTCTTTCCGAAGAACGATAAGGGCAGCTTACGCAGTCTTTCTGCAAGAGTTGTTCTGCGGACTCCGCTCTCCCTGTAGGTGGAGAGAAATGTTGCATTATACTGGATAAAATTCGTTATAACGATAAGAGTGAGTATTACGATTATCCCGATGATATAAAACGGCAGCTTGTCCTTTGAAAGTGAGCCTTCAAGCAGATCACTTATCAGCTTGTACAGTATGCCTGCAGACATCATAAATGCCATATTAGTCACGGTAACGCTGATGCACGCCTTTTCCATATCCTCTGCACCCTTGCGGGACAGGGCAAATCTGTGCTGTAATTTCTCTATCATCACGCACCCACCTTCCATGTTATCGAACGGCTGTATTCATCAAACATCTTTCTGTAAAGACCGTTCTTTTCCATAAGCTCATTATGACTGCCGCTTTCTGCAACACTGCCGTTGTCAAGCACATATATCCTGTCTGCATTTGTCACCGTGCTCAGACGATGTGCTATCATTATAACAGTCTTTCCCTTTGAGAGTTCCTCAAAAGCTCTCTGTACCTTTGATTCATTGTCGGGGTCGGCAAATGCGGTAGCCTCGTCAAGAATAAGTATAGGCGCATTTTTGAGTATCGCTCTTGCTATGGATATTCTCTGCTGTTCGCCGCCCGAAAGATATGTGCCCTTTGTACCGATGACTGTTTTTACGCCATCGGGCAGCTTTGCGATTATATCGCTGCACTGTGCCATTTCAAGTGCAGACATTACCTCTGTTTCGGTGGCATCGGGTTTTGCAAGGCGTACATTTTCAAGTATGGATGCCTTGAGGAGCTTACTGTCCTGAAATACAAAGGAAACCTGCTGCATCAGCTTATCCTGAGGGATATCCTTTATATCTGCGCCGCCTATTCGTATCGTACCCTCAGTCACATCGAAAAATCTTGCAATAAGCTCTGCGGTTGTGGTCTTTCCGCCTCCTGACGGCCCTACAAGTGCAATATGCTCGCCCGAATTGATCCTGATGTTCAGACCGCTTACAGCATCGGTACTGCTGTCCTTATAGCGGTAGCTCACATTTTCCAGTTCCACCGAATGATCCTTCGGAGATGCGGCTGTCTTTGCCTGTGCAAGAGGATCGATCTTCATTATGCTCTCCACTCTGTTCAGAGCATCTATCAGTACCATTTCCTGTTCACCCGAATATGCTATTTTAGTGAGAGTTATGGTAAGCAGCGGGGAAACTATGATATAGTACATGACATTGAGTATAAGCTCAGGTGTGATCCCGTTTCCGGAGAAGATATATGCGGCAGCCACTATGAATGCAAACACTGAGTTGATACAGGTCATAAAGGCTGTCATGGGCTTGCGGAGAAGAAGCGTATATTCCGTTGCCCATTTGCCGAACCCGTCAATAGCGTTCTTGAAACGGGTAAACGAATCTACCGACTGTCCGAATACCTTTACAACTGGTATGCCGCGCACATATTCTGTCGCCTCACTGCTCATGGTATCAAGAGCATTCTGATATTCTGCCATTTTCTCCTGCATATTTTTACCCATCATGCTCATCATGCAGGCAAATCCGATGGCGGCGGGGATAAGACAGATAAGGCCTATTTTCCAGTCAAATATCAGCAGAAGTGCTATAAGGCCTATGGGAGTGACCGCAGCTACAGACTTGTCGGGTAGGTTGTGGGCGATGTATGTCTCTGTTGCGGCAGTGGATTCATTTACGGTGCGGCGTATCTTGCCCGTGCCGTCCTCATCGAATACACCAAGCGGCAGGGTTATTATACGGCGCATAAGCTTGCTTCTCATCTCCGCCTGTATATGGAATGCTGCGATATGTGTGCATAAAAGTGCTGCAATGTATATCAGCAGTGCGCTGACGGTCATTGCGACAGCGTGCCATGCTATGGGAGCGATACCGTTCAGGTCTTCGCCGGTGACTGCAATGCGTATCATTTTCCATATGTCATAAAACGGGACAAGTGTGAGTATCGCGCTTATTGCTGCGATGATGCGTCCGAGTGTGATAAGGTGGCGATAGCTCCCGGCATACTCGTTTATTACCTTCATGGGATCGCCTTTAAGCTTTTCTTTCATATATCCTCCTTTATGTTAGTTACAGCTAACTACAATATGATAACTTACCGGAGAGGTTGTCTCCGGCTTTTGTGTTATCTATGTTCCCATAATTCTTTTCCACCCGGGCATGAAGAAATCATTCATCGTATCAAGATAATGCTCGATCATAGCGTCGGGATAGTCGTGTATTATGGGTTCAAATACCGCAGTTACATAAGCGCTCAGAAGAAAATGAAGTTCATCACTGCTTATGTCTGCCACGGTATATCCGAGCTTTTTCATATGCTGTATCGCATCTGACAGGGACGGCTGATATTTTTCCACCTGATCGTGTATGAAATTCTCATATCTTGTTCCCTGCGCACGGCAAAGCAAAATATAAAAATCCTCTTTCTGCGGTAAAACGATATTCTTTATCATATCAACTATCGTTTCATCAAACAGAGTTCCGTCGTCTTTTTCGGCAAGAGGATATTTACGGTCGGTATGCCTTTGCATCCATTCATCCATCTGGGTTATCAGCGGATCGACTATCGCTGCGAACATCGCCTCTTTATCTGCATAATGGCGGTAAAGCCCTGCAGAGGTCATCCCTGCCCGTTGCCCGATACTTCGGACAGACGCCTTTTCAAA
>CACZPE010000148.1 GCA_902782875.1 uncultured Ruminococcus sp.
GTACCGGACTTGCCGCCTATGCGGTAGCCCTTTATATACGCATTACCGCCGCCGTTGTTGTTTACAACGCTCTCGAGCACGTCTCTCATCGTGGCGGAAACATCCTCGGATATTACCTGACGGCGGGGAGTGGTATCCTCGGTCTTGATTATATTGCCGTTTGCGTCGACTATCTTTTCCATAACATGGGGGTGGAGCAGATAGCCGCCGTTTATTACCGCGGTATACGCCGTTATCATCTGTATCGGCGTTACGGTGTTTGACTGGCCGAAGGAGCAGGATGCGAGCTCAACAAGTCCCATATCCTCCTCTGATACGTACAGACCCTGGGATTCGCCGGGAAGGTCTATGCCCGTGCGCTCCTTGAAGCCGAACGCCTTGTAGTACTGCTGGAATTTGGTTATTCCCAGACGCTGACCTATCTGTACGAATGCGGGGTTGCAGGAATTTGTCATCGCCTGCACGAAGTTCTGCTTGCCGTGGTCGCCCTTTGTCCAGCAGGCGATATCGCGGTCTATTACGTGTATGCCGCCGTTGCAGTACAACGGTGTCTCAAGGTCTATAGCCTTTTCCTCAAGTGCGGCAGAACCCGTTACGACCTTGAATACAGATCCGGGCTCATAGGGCTCGGTAACAGCCTTGTTCTTCCACTGAGCCTCTCTGAGCTGTGCATAGAGGGCTTCGTACCCTTCCTCATCCTCAGGATTTTCCTCGAGGAATTCCTTGAGCTCGTTTTTGCCCTTGTCGGAATATATCGCGTTTCTGTCGTTGAGATCAAAGCCCGGCGCAGATGCCATGGCAAGTATAGCGCCCGTCTTTGCCTCCATTATTATAGCGCAGGCTCTCTCCTGCACGTTGTTGGTGCGCACGCAGTTTTCAAGCTCGGTCTCAAGATAGTACTGCAGTGTCATATCCAGAGTCAGATAGAGCGAATCGCCGTCCTTTGACTGGTATACCTCGCCCTCGCTGTAGGGAAGCTCGTTGCCGTTGCCGTCCTTTGCGGAGATTATCTTGCCGTCAACGCCCGCAAGATAATCGTTGTAGTAGGCCTCAACGCCGTATATACCGTCGCCCTCGTAGTTGGTAAAGCCTATGACGGAAGCCGCCATGGAGCCCTGGGGATAGTACCTTCTGGTGTCCTGCTCGGAGTATACCAGGTTCACAAGGAGGCTCTCCTCCTTTGCCCTTGTCTTGACGGCATCTATCTGCGGACGTTCCACCTTTGATGCGACCTTGATCCACTTTTTCTCCGCGGTATCCGCATTGTAGAAGCAGTCCCTTATCTCCTCGGCCGTCATCGAAAGGTCGTCGCCTATCTCTTCGTTGAGTATCGTCGCCAGCGCCTGTATCTGCCTGTCTCTTTCCTCAGAGGATACCTGAAGATTGGAGTTTAGCACTCCGGGGGCTATTATTACATTGTATACCGTAGCCGACTGGGCCAGTATCTTGCCGTTTGCGTCAAATATACTTCCCCTCGCCGCCTTGACGGTAGTGCTTCCGAACTGGTTGTCATTGGCCATGGCCGCATATCTGCTGTGATTGCGCACGGATGCGTCCACAAGATGCCAGATATCCCATCCCACACCGAGGCCGAGACCTGCGACCATAGCTATGAGAAGCCTTGCCTTCATATTTTTGGACGTGCTGAAACGTGCCATTATCTTCCTCCGAATAATTATTGGGAATAATGGGAAAAAACGCACGACCCGCCGAAAACCGGATCATGCGTTGAAAGGATCTTTACTTTTCTTCCCTTGCTTTTTCAAACCAACCGTCTACTGTATCGGATATCTTTTCAAAGATGTTGCTCCCTGCTCCGGATATCTCCACATGATTTCCGCTCTCTATATTTACATACTCTGTCTGGGAGCGTTCAAGCTTCTGCATCCCGAGAACCTTTTCAGCGTATTCCTCAACAGCCTTCTGAGAGCTCTTTTCCTCGAGTGCGGTCATCATGCGACGGTTTTCCTGCCTGAGATCCTCAAGCTCCTCCTTCGCATCAACTATCTCGGCGTGTACCGAGCTTATCTGCGAATTTGAATAAACAGCACCGATAAAGGCACCCAGACAAAGCATCACAGCCGCTACGACTCCTACCGTGCTTTTTACGCCTGTTTCCTTCTTCGCGGGAAGGGGCACGGGACGGGGTCTTCTCTGCGCCTCACGCTCGCGCTGTTCATCATATCTTGAAAAATCATAGGCAAGGTTTGAACGTGCCATGACTCATCATCTCCTTTTCCTGTCACTGCGCTTTCTCAAATATGCGCAGCTTTGCGCTGCGGCTCCTCGGATTCTGTTCTTCCTCTTCTGCGGATGCTGTGATGGGCTTTCTGTTCACCGTAGTACCCTTTGCTACGCCGCCGCATACACATACCGGAAAATCCGGGGGACATGTGCAGGCTCTGCACCATGCCGCAAATCTCTGTTTTACTATCCTGTCCTCAAGCGAGTGGAACGTTATTACGCACAGCCTGCCTGCGGGGGCAAGCATGTCAAGGCATTCATCGAGCGCCCTGTCAAGGTGCGTGAGTTCGTCGTTCACCGCTATACGTATTGCCTGAAAGCTCTGTCTTGCAGGGTTCTTGTCGCGCCTGAACTTTGCGGGGACACCGCCTGCAACTATCTCTGCGAGCTCGCCCGTGGTCCTTATCGGACGCTCCGCCCTTGCCTTCACTATCTCGCGGGCTATGCGGGGGGCGAATTTTTCCTCGCCGTATCTGTAAAGTATATCAGTGAGCTGCGCCTCCGAAAAGGTGTTTACCAGCTCCTCTGCTGTCATACCGCTCTGCGACATTCTCATATCAAGAGGTGCGTCAGCGTGGTAGGAAAATCCTCTTTCCGCCGTATCAAGCTGATGCGACGACACGCCGAGATCGAGAAGTATGCCGTTTATACTGTCTATGCCGAGATCATGCGCTATATCCGCAATCTCGTCATAGTTGCCGCGGACCACCTGTGCAGGCAGTCCTGCGAGCCGCTCTGATGCAGTCCTGACCGCATCGGGATCTCTGTCTATTCCAATGAGCCTGCCCTTTCCGGGGTCAAGTCTCTTTGCTATCTCTTTTGAATGACCTGCTCCGCCGCAGGTGCCGTCGAAGTATATCCCGTCGGGGCGTATCGCAAGCCCGTCGAGACATTCCCCGAGCATAACGGGTATATGTGAGAACTCCATCAGATATTCAGCTCATCAAGTGCAGCAGAGAGCTCATCATCGGTGAACTTCGCATCCTGCTTTTCGTAGCGCTCACTGTCCCATATCTCGGCGTGATCGATATTGCCTATCACGGTGATATCCTTTGTGAGGCCTGCGTGATCGCGGAGATTTGCGGGGATATTCATGCGCCCCTGCTTGTCACACTCCGCTTCGATGGAGTTTGCCATGTATTTTCTTATAGCCTGCTTGCCAACCGCACCGGTGACAGCCTTCAGCTTTGCGGTGAATTTCTCCCACTCCTCTGCGGAATAGGCGTAAAGGCAGCCCTCGAGACCTATCGTGATGACAAAGCCTGCGCCGAGCTGTTCCCTGAGCTTGCTCGGGAAAGCCATTCTGCCCTTGCTGTCCATCGAAGGGTTGTAAGTGCCCATCAGCGGCTTCATTCGTCATCACTCCTCTCTTATCTGTACAAGCGGCTTCGCTGCGTATTTTCAACAGAATGTTGAAATTCCGGTTGAAATTCACCACATTTCACCACTTTTAGGGGCTATTTCACCACTAATGACATTATACAACCTTTGTAACCATTTTGCAATAGGTTTGGAGAAATTCCCCGAGATAAATAAAAAAAACTTTTAAGCAGTTCTTTGTTAAAAACACACAAAAAGGATAGCATATTTATCATAAATTGCTGAATTTTGGCGGATAATATACTCTTTGTATATTTTGGTTAGGAATCAGGGTTCAGGGTGTAGGGTATAGGGTTTAGTTTTTGCTGTTCACTCTTCGCTATTCGTTATTCACTTTTCACTATTACAGGGTTTAGTCAGTTTATTATTTTTTCTTTATTCTCTGTTCTTTATTCTTTTCAGGGGTAAGGTCAAGTCATATTGATTTGTGGGGGAGACCCTTCCACCACCACCTGACGGTGGCGGTCCCCCTCCCCTTTCAGGGGAGGTCCTGATGGGAACGCTTAATTTGAGCGTAACCAGTTTATTCAACCGTAAACTAACGGTACCGGGCTGCAAATGCAGCCGCTCCCGTAAAACCAATCGCCGAGGTGGGTGCAGGCTTAGTTTATATATGCAAAACATACGAGAGGTACCGAGCCGCACACTAAATGATCCCCGAAAATAAATCAGCGACCTAACCGCGGGCTTTGCCCGCCTGTTGACATAAAGGGCTTGTTTGTGCTATAATCAAAGAGCTTTGCAACATACTATAAAAAAGAGGGTACATATGGTCTTTTCACAGATCGCATTCCTTTATTTCTTCCTTCCCCTGACGATGCTGCTGTACTTTGCCGCAGGCGACAGGCTGAGGAATATACTGATACTTATAACAGGGCTTGTCTTTTATGCATGGGGAGAGCCCTTCTACGTCGTTATAATGCTGATATCCACGCTGATAGACTACTGCGCGGGGCGATATATGGACAAATACGACAGCGATGACAAGAAGCGGAAGAGAGCTCTTCTTGTCTCGGTCTGCATGAATATAGGCCTGCTCGCAGTATTCAAGTACAGCGATTTTCTGACGGATACGATAAATACCCTATTCAGCGCAGACCTCACAAATCCCGTGCTCTATGCCGCAAGAGGGCTCAACCGTATAGCGCCGTTCAGTCTCGACGAGCACAGAGTAAAGCTGCCGATAGGCATATCGTTCTATACCTTCCAGTCAATGTCATATACGATAGACCTTTATATGCGCAAAATAAAGGTACAGAAAAGCCCCCTGCGCTTCGCGGCGTATGTGACGCTCTTCCCGCAGATAGTAGCAGGGCCTATCGTCCGCTATGAAGAGGTGGAAAAAGAGCTTGAGCACCGCCAGGTGAATGCCGGCAGGATAAGCGAAGGCATAGGGCTTTTTGTCAAGGGCCTGTCAAAAAAAGTGCTCCTTGCCAATAATATCGGCTCCCTGTGGGCAGATGTAAAAGCACTTGACTACAGCACGATGCCCGTACTTACCGCATGGCTCGGTATACTCGCATTCACGTTCCAGATATACTTCGACTTCTCGGGCTATTCCGATATGGCCGTGGGTCTCGGAAAGATGCTCGGCTTTGAGTTCCCGAAGAACTTCGATCACCCCTATGTTTCAAAAAGCGTGTCGGAATTCTGGCGCAGATGGCATATCACGCTCGGAAGCTGGTTCCGTTCGTATGTGTATATCCCCCTCGGCGGCAACAGAAAAGGCCTGCCGAGAACTCTGCTCAATCTCCTGGCAGTGTGGGCCCTTACAGGCCTCTGGCACGGTGCCAGCTGGAATTTCGTGCTGTGGGGACTCTATTTCGGTATACTCATAATACTCGAAAGGCTTTTCCTCGGCAAGATACTCGAAAAGCTCCCGAAGCCCGTATCGGTCGGATATACCTTCCTGCTGGTAGTTTTCGGCTGGGTGCTGTTCGATACAGACAGCCTTCCCGACGCAGTGCACTACTTTGCGGCGATGTTCGGCGCAGGCGGATGCTTTGCCGACAGCAGCTCGCTTTATTCCCTCTCGTGCTATGCTGCGATATTCATAATATGCGCAGTCGTGGCATCGGGAATATTCACAAGACTCGTAAACTCTGCAGATGCGCAAGTGCTGAAGAAGGCGGAGACCTTCCCCGACAGCGCAGGCAGAGCTGCACTTACGATAACACGCCAGATAGTGCTCACCGCCGTGCAGATAGGCGCAGTTGTGATATGCACTATGTATCTTCTCAGTTCGGCA
>CACZPE010000149.1 GCA_902782875.1 uncultured Ruminococcus sp.
AGCCCTTCGGCAGCGATGCGGATTCGGGCGACAAGGTGCATATCATTGATTTCACTGCACTCACGGAACCTGGCGAGTACCGCATAGAAGCCGCCAACGGCGCCGAGAGCCGCACATTCAGGATAGGCGGCACATCCGACTATTCCCGTCTGATATACGATTCTCTGAACTACTTCTATCAGAACCGCAGCGGCATACCCATAGAAAGCAAATTCATATCCTCGGGCGACAAGGAGCATCTTGCCCGCGCTGCAGGCCATGTGACAGACAGGGCCGAGATACAGCAGACATGGGGCTACAGTGCCACCAGCGGCACTGTGGATGTGTCAGGCGGATGGTATGACGCAGGTGATCACGGAAAATATGTGGTCAACGGCGGCCTTTCCCTGTGGCTGCTGCAGAATCAGTACGAAACGGCAAAGATATACGGCTTTGACTCCGCCTATGCCGACGGTATGATGTATATTCCCGAGAACAACAACGGTTTTCCCGACCTGCTCGATGAAGCGCGTTTTGAAGGGGAATGGATGTTCCGCATGGTGATAGACGGCGGCGAGTATGACGGCATGGTATATCACAAGGCGCATGACGAAACATGGACAGGCCTCGGCGTTGCCCCTGCAGACGATGACAAGAAGCGGATAATCAAGCCGCCCACAACTGCGGCGACCCTCAATTTTGCAGCCTGCTGCGCACAGTCCGCACGTCTCTGGGCGGGTATAGATGATGCATATTCACAGAAGTGCGCAGATGCGGCCGTAAAGAGCTATGAAGCGGCCAAAAAGCATCCGTCGGAATTCGCCCCGATGAACGAATCGATAGGCGGCGGAGCCTACGGCGATGACGATGTATCGGATGAATTCTACTGGGCAGCCTGTGAGCTTTTCATCACTACAGGCGATGACAGATACTACAAGGATATGAAGTCATCGGAGTATTTTCTGAAGATACCCACCGCCATGTCGGGCGGCGAGAGCGTTGACACCGCAAGCTCCTTTGACTGGGGAAATACTGCGGCGCTGGGCTCTCTCAGCCTGTGTCTCAACAGCGAAAGCCTTGACGGCGGCGACAGAAAAAAGCTGAGCAGCGATCTTCTCAGAGCGGCGGATGAATACCTGGATATATCATCCTCCCAGGGCTACGGCGTGCCGTACAGAAGCAGCACCATCGCCTACAACGACAAGGACAAGGGTTATCAGTGGGGCTCAAACGGCCTTGTGGCAAACAATTCAGTGATACTATCCTACGGCTATCTCATGAGCGGCGACGAAAAATACCTTGACGGCGCTGCTGCGGGAATGGACTATCTTCTCGGCCGCAACCCCAACGACATATCCTATATTACGGGATACGGTGACCATACTACGGAAAATCCCCACCACCGCTACTGGGCAAATCAGATATACGACAATTTCCCGAAGGCTCCCGACGGTGTCATGGCAGGCGGCCCCAACTCGGGCATGCAGGACCCCTGGGTAAGAGGCTCGGGATGGAAAAAGGGACAGATACCTCCGCAGAAATGCTATCTTGACCATATAGAGGCATGGTGCGTCAACGAGTGTACGATAAACTGGAACGCAGCTCTTTCATGGCTCGCCGCCTTTACCGCTGTAGAAAACGGCGGTATAATCCCGTATGGAGATATACCTCAGGGCAGTGAGGGATACACCGCATATCCCGACGATGACCGCATTGCAGAGGCGGATATCTACGACGATACGCAGGCAGAGGACAGCAGCTCAGATAATGCTCCCGCTAAGGTCACCACAAAAAAGTCCGAAAAGAAACAGACCGTGAAATCCTCCGATAAAGACAATGACACCGACAAAAAGGACAGTGACGACGGCGGCAACAAGATCATCATCGTGGCGATAATCGCAGGAGCCGCACTCATCGCCCTTATATCCCTCGAACTGTTTATACTGCGCATCATAAAGATGAAAAACGGCAAATAGCCGCAGTGTATACCCTAATAATACGAAATCCCGCTTACTGAAAATAAGCGGGATTTTTTATCTGTTAACCTATCTGCTTGATATACACAGCGCTGTAGTCACCGTCAAATTCGGCCTTCATGCAGGTATATCCGTTTGTGGTAGTGAAGAAATATATCTGCGCGATATCCGTGCCGTCACCGCTGCGCAGGGTGTATTTCGGCGTATCGGGGTCGCCGTTGTATACTATATCGCCCGATGAGCTCTCACCCATACTGCCCGTAAACTCAAATTCACCGCGGTATTCATAGAGCTTTATCTCTCCGCCGAGCGCGGGTTCATGCCATGTTCCCTCCATCTCTCCGTCGGGGAGCGCTATGACAGAAACTTCTTCTCCGAGGCCGCCTTCCAACGCTGTCTTGTCTGTGGGATACTTGTTCTTACTGCCTATATCTCCTATCGGTGTGAAGGGCAGCCATACGGCTTCATTGTGATAGCTGTCCATGAGCTTTGAGAAATCATCGTCTGTCATATCTTCCTTGTCGGCTGCATTCACATCATACATACCTGTGGTGTTATGATAGAAGCCGAGGGTGCCGTCATCATTTCCTTCGGTGAAATAGAAATCATCCCAGACAAGCTCCGTACCGTCGCTGCTGATATGGCATTTCCCGATAAGCGTGCTCATCGCACCGTTTGAGCCGACATATGTGAAATATCCGTCACCCGAATATCTGTGAGAGCTTCTGGTCATACCCGCAAAGGCAGTGACGATCTTTCCGTCGGAATAAGTATAGCAGCCGTATACTATCCTGTCGTTCCATTCCTCCGCATCATCACGCTTTGTCTCTCCTATCAGGAGCTCGGGGATACCGTCGCCGCTGATATCCTGTATCAGATATCCGATATCCTTTTTCAGCACATCCTTCTCGTCATACATTACCCTTTCGGTGATCCCCATGGGGAGATATGCATATTCCCTGTCAAAGTCGTATCCGTCGTTTATCACATCCGCCAGCTCCGTGAGGACGGGAGAATAGACCGCATCGTAATCCGCATCACCCGCAGATATATCCGTCTGCTCTTCAGCTTTGGCGGCTGTCTGAGAGGCTTCCGCATTCTTATGATACTCCTCCCACTCTGGGGTGTTTTCCTTTACCAGCATGAGAACGAGATCCTCTATGGCCAGATATATCCAGTCTTCTTCATACTGCCCGAAAACATCATTGCCGTCTGCGGTTGTGAGGTAAAAATCCGTGTCGGTGTAGAATTCATAGGTCATTTCATCGGGCTCATCCATCAGAAACAGCACTGCTTTTCCATTGTCTCCGAGTTCAAGCCATTCGCCGTCTGTCTCTGTGGTATTCCCGTCTGCGTCCATGACGAGCACACCGTCGTAATGCCCTTTCATATCGCTTATATCGATATCCTGTACGGATATATCCGTATTTTCTGATACGGTCGTACTCTGTGCGGATGTCTCGGTCACAGTTTCAGTTTCGCTTACACCTGCGCCCGTGTTTCTGCTGCCGCAGCCCGTAAGCAGTATTGCTGCTGCGATAAGCGCTGCTGATCTTTTGCGGTAATTCATTGTCATATCTCCTCTGTGAATCTGATTTAAAATGAAGATCATACTATCTCAAAAAAGCCCATGAAGCCGTGCAGCTTCGTGCCTATGTCTATATCCTGCGGCAGCAGTGCAAGCGCTACCTGAAACGGCTCTGCACACTCTGCATCAGTCTGCTGAAGATATGCATAGTCTCCTCCGATATCCGTTACGATATAATCATGCTCTTCCATACTATCACTCCCATGTTTTCCATATTTCAGGTGCGTATCCCACCGTAGCCTGCTTTCCGTTTCTCACAACGGGCTGTCTGAGTACAGTCTGATTTTCAAGCAGCTTGTCAAACTTCTGTTCAGGCACAAGATACTGTATCAGAGCCAGTGTCTGTCTGTCTTTGCAGTCAGTATCTATCAAAGCATCAATGCCGCCGACAGCCTGCATCACAGACTGCAGCTCGCCTTTGCTCATTGCCTTTTCCTTAAGATCGACGTACTGATATTTTATGCCGCGCTCCTTGAAAAAGCGTTCAGCCTTTCTTGCATCCGCGCTTTTCTTTGTGCCGAATATCTGTATATTCATTCCATCTTTCCTTTCTGCTGTATCCTGTCAAATTCATGCTGAAAAGAGGAGGCTTCTTCCTCGAATATCCTTTCTATCTCGTCATCATCAAGGTCAAGTTTGCCGAGATCCGCAAGGAATATACTTTTCAGCCCTTCCATGTCAGTATATGTCCTGTCCCTGTATACCACCGCATCCTGCGACCTGTCATAATGCACATCATAGTATTCACAGCACAGTTTCAGCTCTTCTATTATCAGCATTACAAGCGGGATATTTCTTTCCATAAATCCGTAAAGCGTATTTGCATCCGTGAAACAGCCAGGATCTTTCGTCCGCATCGAGTTTATCACAGCCATCGGCGCGGTCGGCTCCTCATATCCCATATAGAACAGCGGGCGGAGTATAAGCCGCAGAAGGGAATGCTTATACGAAAAATCCGACAGAAAATACGGCTCTGCAGCGCACAGCATCGACTCTGCCTGTCCCTCGCAGCCCTGACTGAATACCTTGTCTCTCAAAGCTTCATATATCTCCCTGTCACTCTTCATTATGCACCCGCTCCCCCGATAGATCTGTACCAAAACATATTATAGCAGATTTCCCGACATTAATCAAGCAGTTTTTGCAGGCAGGCTGAGCCTGCACCCATATCGCAGACAAATTTAATGATGGCGGTTGCATTTGCAGCTCGGTATCTTTCGTGCATTTTATATGTAGCGGACCTTTGCAAGCATGTTCTTGGTGCAGAAAAAA
>CACZPE010000150.1 GCA_902782875.1 uncultured Ruminococcus sp.
TATCTCTGCGGTGTATACACCCTCGCTGCCGTCCGCTTCAAGTATGCACATATCACGCACGCCGGGCTCATCACGCTTCCACGCCACGCCGTCAAATACTGCCGAATGTCCGTTGCAGTCGGGCACGACCGCGGGATAGTTGCAGGTTGCGACTGCAAGCATATTCTCATACGCTCTTGTACGCAGGGCGGAAAGACGGTTTATCTCAAGAGGGCAGGCGTTAGGCTGCAGGATGACTTCCGCACCTTTCAGCATCAGTATCCTTGCACTCTCTGGGAATTCCCTGTCAAAGCATATCATAGCGCCTGTTTTCACTATACCCGACGCTGTATCAAGCTCGCATACACTAAAACCGTCGCCGTGACTCAGTGCGCTCTCGGCAGAAAAATCACAGGTGTGAACCTTGGAATACTTAAGTGCGGTATTTCCGTGGCGGTCAAAAACTATAAGCGTGTTTCTCGGGCCGTTTTCATTCTTTTCAAGCAGAGTTATGCCTATCGCCATATCAAGCTCTGCGGCAAGATCCCTGAAAGCAAGTACAAATCCGTCATCGGAGCTTATCGCCTCTGCTGTCCATACCTCGGCAGGACGGTCATAGATATCATAGCCGCTGCTGAACATCTCAGGGAACAAAGCGATATCCGCTCCCTGTCTCTTTGCTTCTCTGCAGGCTTCTGTCCCCTTCTGCAGATTTCCCGACAGTGTGCCTGCGGGAGCTATCTGAAGAAGTGATACCTTCAGCTTCATATTATCCGTCCTTTCTGATGACCATATTGCATCTGCCCCATTTTTCGTCCTTATATGTGAATGCATCAATATCCGTACGTCTTTCTGCAAAGCCTGCACTTTCATAGCACTTACGCGCTCTTTCATTGACAGTGAACACATTGAGCTGCACAGCCTCTGCCTTCATTATGTCAAAACAGTATTTCGCGGCAAGCTGTACCATTTCTTTTCCGCAGCCCCTGCCTCTTTTCTGCGGATCGTTCATGACAAATGCCAGCATTGATTCGTTGCTCTGTGTATTTACAGAGCAGCATATGAATCCGACGACAGTGCCGTCATCTTCTGTGGCTACGAACGGGCAGTCTCCGTGTTTCTCATACATCTCTGCCATGACCGCTTCAAAGTCATCCTTTTCCAGCGGAAAGTGCATATGCCCCGCACACCACATGAAGTGAGTCCTTTCATCGGTCATCCAGCCCTTTATGCTGTCAAAATCATATCTGTGTATATATGGTCTTAGTCTCATTGTTATCCTTTCTTACATGATCACAATTGTATCTTTCCCTTGCGGTATCTGCCGAAAAACTCTCCGTCATCCACATATTTGCCTGTTTCGGATACCCACATGGGGAATTTGCCTGTTGCGAGCATAGTCTGTCCGTTGAGCACTCCTGTGTGGAAAGATATATGCCTGAACTGTCTGAGTATCAGTTCCATACGGGTGTATCTGCAGCCCTCCGGCTTTTCATACAGCATACTGTCGGTAAGTGAATCAAGATACTCATAGGTCTTTTTCTCAACGCTGTCAAGATACTCAAGCAGCTGTTCATCCGACAGTATCACATCACAGGGCTTTTCGGGATCATCCATCCCCTCCTTGTGAAAAGGCGGCTCTTCATAGTCAAACGGGTTTATGAACCATTTGTCGGCAGAATGCAGTGCGTGATATACCCATCTCCAGCACGGAGCGCCATAGCACAGCGCATCTCTGTCATAAGTACGTATCGAAGTCCTTATATTCAGAAAATTCGGTCTTACTGTTTCCTTTATTATCATGCATAATTCATTCATAGTATTCCCCTTCTTTTCATCTGATTTTTACGAGCCAGTACCGTTGAACTTCTTTGCGCCGTACATCCACAGCTTGTAGGCAAGAAAGAAGAAGAACACGCCTACCAGCGGAGAAATATACGAAAGCACAGGCAGATCATCCGGACGAAGTATCACAAGCGACGGATAGTACGCGATAAATGCGATGGGTACGATAAACGTAAACAGGAATTTGAATACAGGCGAGAATATCGTCACGGGATAGCGCGCATAATCCTTGAGCTTGAACGCAAGGTCGAGCACATAGAACGAGTTGTGTGTCCAGAAGCATGTAGCCGCACCTGCGGTCTGCAGTGCTATCATAATGAGCGATGCCGTTATCAGGTATACAAACAGCAGCAGGAACGACAAAGGCGTAGCAGAGAGCCCGAGCTTTATATATGAGTATATCATAGTTCCTATACCGAATGCAAGCTGTCCCAGACCTTTTACATCAAATATTTCCGATTCATAATAGAAAAACAGATTTATCGGCCTGAAGCAGTATCTGATAAAATCCCCCGAGTATACCTGCTGTCTTAAGTTCCAGTTGTTGTCGAACATACACTGTGCAGGGGTGATCGACACGAGGGAGAAGCCGTAGAGAAACAATATCTCATAGTAACTGTAGCCCTGTATCGACGGAAAGTTTCTGAACATTATCCAGAAGCTGACAAAGCCAGCTATATTTGTGAATATCATACCGAGCGTCGATATTATGAAATCCGCGCGGTAACTCATTTTGCTCTTAAGATCCTGCGCAAGTATCCTTGAATAGATGCGCAGATAAAAGCCAAGCCCTTTTCTTTTCATATGATCCCCTTCTGTCCGAGATAATAATCCTGCGGCACGGGAGCAGCTTTGATGCACAGATCGTGATCTGTCTTCTCCCAGAGCATTCTGACGGTATCCGTCATTTTCACCGCATCACATACATATACGACCGCGTTGCCCAGCTGTGCATACGTCACAGCTCCGGTATACTCCAGCGCTGCCTTGTAGTTCGGGTAATATTCCGAAACACATGTATCGGCCGCCTTTGTAAAATGTGTGTGAAACAGCGGTGATCGTATCTCATTGCCGTCATAGTCCTTTATGGTGATAACAAAGCCATCTTCTTTTAGACGGTCGGGTATGCCCAGACGTTCATCCACCGAATGAAGATATGTATTTCTCTCATGCCCTACTCCTATGAGCAGTACCTTTCCGTGCTCCTCATACAGTCTGCTTAGTGCGCAGCCGACAGGTGCAGGAGAGGCGCATTTCTCTTCACCCTTCACATATTCCGCAGCGCCTTTTCCGAAGGCCGTCACCGAATGTGTGGGATGCAGGGAGCGCACACCGTCTTTTCTGAATGCGGCAACCTTTGCAAGAGTTCCTATGCAGGGTTCGGTCGTGCGCACATCATAGTACGGATGATCTTTTCCCACATTGTCCCAGGTATGTGTGGGTATCAGAAGCAGTCCGTCTGAGAGATATGATGTGATGCCGTCTATAAGTCCGTCAGCGCCGTTTTCTATTGCACCGACAGAGCGCAGCGATGCGTGTATGGTCATCTTGTCATCACGGCTTATGCCGTTTTCACTTAAAAATCTGTGTATATCTTTTACGCTGATCATAGTCAGTCTCCTTTGTCTGTCCGTATCAGAATCTGTCTGTATGTATCCTTTTCTTTATATCTATCTCTTTTTGTTTTATTTCGGGCGCATCCTTTTTCGGTCTGCCTATTCCTATAAAGCAGGGCATAAGGTATTCCTCCGGAAATCCCAGTACATCCCTTGCATGTTCTGCTTCATCCCCGAGGGGAATGCGCAGGTTGCAGCCGTACCCTTCGGCAGTCGCAGCAAGGAATATATTCTCTATACTGCACCATATGGAGGCAAATCCGTTAAGATGCGACAGATTGTCGGGATGCAGTATATCTGTCTTCTGTCTTAGCAGCGGAACGATGATGGCAGATGCGTCGTAAAGCATCCTGTACTGTTTTGGCACTGCATTTCTGTAGCATTCCTGCTGTAATGTGTCCGACAGATCCCAGTCCCTGATAAGTGCATCCATATCCTCGTCGGATATGCCCTTTGGTATGATATCAAGGAGCTTGGCAGCCTGAGCCCTGTCCTTTACGATGATATAATGCCAGTCACGCATATGATCATTCGTAGGTGCCCTGAATGCTGCTGATATTATCCTTTCAAGCACGTCTCCGGATATGCTCTCATCCTCAAAGTCACGTACGGTCCTTCTGTTGTATATCGCTTCATAAAACTCCATGATATCACCTCTTATATTAAAGCCACATATCCATACCAGAGCCTACGCGTTCATCAGGTCTTGTCCTGAATCCAAAGCGCTGATAGAAGCCCTCTTTCTCTTTTGCTGCCATGAGATATACTGCTATCTGCCAGCCCTCTTTTTTCTCCGCTCTGAGCTTTCCCACAAGTCTTTCTATCATCTCACTTGCAAGCCCTTTGTGGCGGCACTTTTCTGCAACGATCACATCGGTAAGAAATGCACAGTACCCGTGGTCCCATACAAGCCTTGCCATGCCTACTACTTCATCATCAAGCAGTACGGCTATATTTGCAAAGCTTCTGTCAAGTCCTGCCTGAGCCTCCTCAGCGGGCAGCGCTCTCCAGCCTTCTCCTGCCCTGAGCCTCAGATAATCTTCCACAGGCAGTTTATCGGTGAATACGAATCCTTCCATCACATATCATCTCCGTTATGAAATGCTCAGCACAAGATCGGCAGCTTTTTCGGGCTGATACTCTCTGCAGTATCTGTGCTCGGCGGGGAAATATCTGTTCTCATATTTATCCGTGATGCTTTCCCTGTCGCCTATATAGGTATCACGGTCAAGCACTCTGCCAAGTCTGACAGCTTCGGGTACATCTATATATATCATATAGTCAAATATGCCGTCAAGCTCTTTTCTCTGCAGGAATATCCCCTCAACTATGATTATGCTGTTTCGTCTTACGGGATACTCTTTTGTATAATAGCTGTCATTGTCCTTGTCGTAAAGCTCGACCTCAATTGCCTCAGCGCTGCGCTTAGCCTTGTTGATTATCTCTGTAAAGTAATCGTATCTCCACTGCTTTTCGTAGTAGCACTGCCATTCGGGGAGGCCGGGATCGTATCTTACCTCTCTTTTGTTGATAAGATCATCTATATGCAGAAGTATGGTATGTATACCTTTTTCCTTAAGCTCCTCACAGAGCATATCGGCTACAGTGCTCTTTCCCGCACCGCCCAGGCCGTCAATGCCCACTACCGGCATGCGCTTTGTATTATATATGTCTATCACCGCTGATACAATATGATTTATGTCGTTCATGTTTTTATCCTCCGTTTACTGTTATCTGTCTGAGGGATACCTTCCAGAAAAGGCTGCTCAGCGCATACATTACTATAGTCCAGAAAAGCTGTGTCAGCAGTATCTCCGCGCACTGTCTTATATCCGTGCCGTGAAGCAGTATCGTAAGCGGCGCATTGTATATCGACTGAAAAGGCAGAAACTCCGCTACCCGTCTGATATTCTCAGGGAAGAATGCGAGAGGTATCGTAGCGCCTGACAGCAGCAGGACGATGACTTGCTTCATGATGTTTATGCCCCATATAGATTCGGTATAAAGGCATATTCCGCCGACCAGATAGTCTATGCTGTAGTTTATTATGACTGCCATAACTACTGACACCGCAAAGTACAAAAGATTTATGCCTATCGGCACAGCACCGTGTGTTACGGCTGTGACCACTATGAACGTCGGCAGGAAGGTCGCAAAGAACTGCACCACGAACGTTCCCGAATATGTCCAGAACAGATAACTGCGGTATCTCATGGGCCTTAGAAGATCGAGTACTATCTTTCCGGACTGTATCGCTCTGCCGATCTCCCATACTGTGTACATTTCCATAAAGTTGAAAAGCGCAGTAGCAAGCACGAGATATATGAGAGTATCGCTGAATGTCATTCCGTTTACAACATCTGTGCCGGCTGATTTGTATATCGCGCTCCAGAGGAAGTACACAAGCGCAAGGTAGAGCATATTTCCAAGAACCATGACTATCATCGAGAGTCTGAAGCTCATGGATTCTATTATTCCCGCACGGGTGAGAGTGAGATATTTTCTGAGTCTCATTGCACTCCCTCCTCGTATATCTTTTTGACTACGTCTTCACTTGATATCTCTTCGAGCTTCATATCGCGTATATCATACATACCCTGCAGCTCGCCGAGAACGTCTACTATCTTTTTCTTATCCTCATCCACAAGTACCGATATCCAGTCATCATCGGAGGATACCGAGAATGCGGGGTACTTCTCTGCTATCTTTTCAGAATGCTCTGCAAGGTCACCGTCAATACGAACCTTCAGTGTTCTGTAGGAGCCGAAGAAGCTCTTCAGATGCTCTATATCATTATCATACAACATCTTGCCCTTGTCTATGATCACGATACGTCTGCAGAGCGCATCCACATCGCCCATATCATGAGTAGTGAGTATAACGGTGGTATTCCTCTCGCGGTTTAGCTCTCCTATGAGCTTTCTTATCTTTGATTTCATCGATACATCAAGTCCGATAGTGGGCTCATCGAGGAATACGATCTTAGGATCGTGCAGAAACGCAGCAAGTATATCCGACAATGTCCTCTGTCCGAGAGACATCTGACGCACAGGCTTGTGAAGCAGCGGATCGATGTCAACAAGCGAACGGTAAAGCTCCAGCATATCGTTATACGCCTTGTCCTCTATCATATATATATCCTTCAGTATCCTGAAAGACTCCACCAGCGGCAGTGCCCACCATAGCTGCGTGCGCTGTCCGAAAACAACGCCGATGTTCTGTGCATTCTTTGTTCTGTTCTTGTAGGGCTCATTGCCGTTTACCATAATCTCGCCCGATGTGGGGACAAGCACTCCTGTCA
>CACZPE010000151.1 GCA_902782875.1 uncultured Ruminococcus sp.
CCCACAAGGCAGAATATATCGGGAATATCTCCCGCCTTCTTTACGAGTACTTCGGGCAGGCTTATCTGAAGCCTGTCGCTGCAGGTCTTTGCAGCTTCGTATGCCTTGGCATACTGCATCGAGCCCGCAACGTCCGCCGACTGAAAGTATCTCTTGTAGCGATTGGGTATATCTGCGGAGACTATGGTCTTGTAGAGCTTTGACCAGCCTGCAAAGCCGCCGATCTTCTGCCTCATCGCAAAATCCGCATCGAATGCGTAGTCAAGAGTGCCGCCGATGACATGCTCCTGATATGAACGTGTGCGCTGTGCGAGGTAGTCGGAGAACGACGTGTTTATTTCCATAAGGGGATTATTTTCCATCATATCTGCACGCCTCCCCGTTATTCCTCGTCAGAGAGTATATCGGTAAGCGCCTTATGGAGAGTATAGGTGGATGCGAGCATACCGCCCACATTCTCAGCTATATTCTGGAGCCTGAGCTTTTCGTTATCCGACATTTCTTTTTTCTGCTGCTTGGTCTCGTTGAGATCATCAAGGGTCTTCTGTGTATCCTTGAGTATGATCTCCGTTTCATGCTCGATCTGGTTCTTGAGGCCTGTGAAGGAGCTGTATACCTGCTGCCGTACGGATTCGGTGAAATCGGAGTTTATCTTCATCTCGTGGAACTGCTTGGATACGTTCTGCTTGAAGCCCTGCTTGAACTTCTCTATACGCTCGTCAACAAGGAACTTGTCAACGGCGAATTTGCCCGTGAACGTGCCTGCAAAGCCTGCAAGAGCCATAAGACATATGCCTGCGGGCGAGAGGAACACGCCGCCTGCCAGAGCTGTAACGAGCAGGAACGAAGTTGCGAGCCATGTGGTAAGTCCGGAGAGACCGCCGAGGAGAGCGCCCTTTACGCCTGCCTCCCTGAAGCCCACGAACAGACCGCCTATACCGCCTGTACCGATAACAGAGCCGATAACGCTGTCAACGACACCGCCTGCTCTTGCACGTCTTTCGGGAGTGACGGAGAACAGCTCCTGGATACGGTTGAGGGACTCGAAGAACTCGTCCTGGAAGGACTGCAGACGCACTGCCTCCTCCGAAAGGCCGATGTTGATGTCGTTCTGGATCTGCTCACAGATGAGCTGAGCCTTGTTCTCTATATTTTCCTTTATCTTCTGGGTAAGCTTTTCGTATACGACCTTGAGCTTCTCGCGCTTGAGATCCTCCGCACCCATCTGATAGTCGTCTATGACCTGCATAGCGGTCTCTTCTATCTTTACCCAGTACTCGTCGAGTATGGGCTGGAGCTTTTCAAACACGTTGTTTGCAGCGTTGTTGATGCGGACAAACTCTTCTCTCTTCTTGGTACGGATATCCTCGATCTCGTCTATTGCGAGCTGATACTTCTCCATGAATTCGTCGGTCTCCATAACGAGAGCGTTCTCGTGGAGGACGATGGAGTTGATTATCTCAGAGCCAGAGCTTATGATCTTGTTTGCAAGTATCTGGAGAGTGATGGAGCCTCTTTCCTTCGTGAGCATAGTCTCGAGGACGTTCTCGAAGGTGGGGAAGTTGGATTCAGCGAGCATTTCCATATCGCCCGCTTCCTTTGCCATAAGTGCTTTCTTGGCGTATACGCCTATTACCTTGGGCTTGCCTATCTTGCGCTTGTATACTGCAAATTCCTTGGAATTCTCGCCCATGACCTTCTTGGCCTTGTCCATAACATAGCTGCTTATGCGCTTCTCGACAGTATCAACTATCCTGTCCTCATCCTCCTTGGAGAATGTACCGAAGCAGTTTACAGCGAATATTATGCGCCCGAGGTCAGAGGTGAGCATCTTGTTCTCGAGGAAGTCCTTCTCAAACTGGGAGAAGGGAGAGTTGGCGCTTATAACGAATACCGCCGCATCTATCTCGGGCAGTATCGACATGGTGACATTGGTCATCTGCTCGTCATCGTTGAGACCCGGAGTGTCTATGATATCAACATGGTTCTTGCAGAAAGCAGTGTCATAATATACCGTTGCTTCCTTGACAGTCTCCGCCTTTTTCTCCGACTCGAAGGAGAGCTTTGTTACATAGTCTGCAAGCTTGTTTATATCTACCTTTTCGGTCTGGCCGTCCTTGTACTCGACTACAACATAGGGCTCGGTGCTGTATGTTACCCTGTTGAGAGTAGCAGTGGCGGGAAGTACATCCGCGGGGAGCACCTCCTGACCGAGTATTGCGTTTATAAGTGTGCTCTTGCCTCTCTTGAACTCACCGACTATAGCGACTTCAAAGTGGTCTTCCTCCGCCTTTGCGATCACATCAGCTATAGACTGGGCAGTATTGTCAAGGCTGAGCGACTGAGCGTATTCTTTGAGCTGACTGAGCGACTCCGTCAGATCGGTTATAGTTTCCCGAAAAGACGCATAGCTGTCGAACTCATAGGTCTGTGTCTGTTCCATTATAAGCCCCCCATAGAGAAGATATATCCCGTACAGATCATAAAGATCCTAAGCACTTTATCATTGCGGTGATGTGCAAAAGCCCATCATACCGCATTTATACACATATAGTATTATATCACAAATTTCTACCGAAAGTCAACCAATGCCAAACCGTCAATTTAACAAATTCGCCGCAATATTTTGGTCGATATATACAAATCGCGGCGTTTATGGCTGTGCAATATCTAAAAAGGTTACAAATCAGCAACAGGCAGCCGCACCCCTCAAAGTGCATGATGCCGCAATGCCGCATCACACAGCCGTTTATACTCTTCAGCAGTATTTGCAACAAATTACGAAAAAATATCAAAAAACACTTGCAAATTGCTTTCAAATGTTATATTATATATCTATGGGGGGTATGCCCGTACAAAAGTCCGTTTCTGCGGCCTCAGGAAAGGTATGCCCGTACAACAAATTCATTTAGGAGGAAATCCCAATGTCAGTTAAAGTTGCTATCAATGGTTTCGGCCGTATCGGCCGTCTTGCATTCAGACAGATGTTTGATGCTCCCGGTTATGAGGTAGTTGCTATCAACGATCTCACCAAGCCTTCCATGCTCGCTCACCTTCTCAAGTATGATACCGCTCAGAAGGGTTACTGCGGCATAATCGGCGAGAACCTTCACACTGTTTCCGCTGATGACGAGGCAGGCACAATCACAGTTGACGGCAAGACCCTCACCATTTATGCAAAGGCTAACGCAGCAGAGCTTCCCTGGGGCGAG
>CACZPE010000152.1 GCA_902782875.1 uncultured Ruminococcus sp.
AGTATCAGGTCCTTTCCGGATACGTATCTGCTCTTCTTTCCCGTGATATTGAACCTGATGGCCTCAGGCACCTTGAACCAGGCCTTGCCTGTAGCCATGCCTGCCGCCATATCAGTTGAACCCACACCGGTGGAGAAAGCACCCAGTGCACCGTAGGTACAGGTGTGCGAATCGGCGCCTATGATCAGATCACCGGCTACCGTCAGTCCCGCTTCCGGAAGCAGGGCGTGCTCTATGCCCATCCTTCCGACGTCAAAATAATTGGTGATCTCATGGGAAGCCGCGAATTCTCTGCAGCATTTGCAGTTCTCGGCAGATTTGATATCTTTGTTCGGAATGAAATGGTCCATGACAAGAGCGATCTTGTCCCTGTCAAATACCTTGTCGTCCTTAAAGCCCTTCATCACGTTGATAGCTACAGGTGTGGTTATATCATTTCCCAGCACCAGATCCAGCGAGGCCTCTATCAGCTGTCCGGCCTTCACCTCGGAGAGTCCGGCATGATCCGCCAGGATCTTCTGTGACATTGTCATTCCCATTGTCGCATTTCCTTCCGTATATAAACTAAGTATTCATGGCAAACGGCAGAACTCTCTTTCGTTCTGCTGCCTGCTGATAATGAAAAACGTTAGAGATAGACATAATACATCTACTTTAACCTATGAATAATATCATATACCCTGTAAAATAACAACAAAATAAAGCCCCGGCAAAATAATACAGCCCCCTGCAGTAGCAGGAGGCTGTATGAAGTGTTTCCGCTGTGATGCTTATCAGTTGTTGATGAGCTTGTCCTCGTCTGACCAGCTGTAGAGCTTTCTGATCTCGGCACCGACTGTCTCTGAAGGATGCTCTGCCGCTACGCGTCTCATCTGGTTGAAGTGAACCTGTCCGCCCGCCTCGCTCATATCCAGCAGGAAGTCCTTCGCGAAGGTACCGTCCTGGATGTCCGCAAGCACCTTCTTCATTGCCTTCTTTGTCTCATCAGTGATGATCTTGGGACCTGTGGTATAGTCACCGTACTCGGCTGTATTGGAGATGGAATACCTCATGCCTGCAAAGCCCGACTGATAGATCAGGTCGACGATGAGCTTCATCTCGTGGATGCACTCGAAGTATGCGTTTCTGGGATCGTAGCCTGCCTCTGTGAGAGTCTCGAAGCCTGCCTGCATGAGTGCGCATACACCGCCGCAGAGGACAGCCTGCTCACCGAAGAGGTCAGTCTCGGTCTCGGTGCGGAAGGTAGTCTCAAGAACGCCTGCTCTTGCGCCGCCTATTCCGAGAGCATATGCAAGACCGATATCCCATGCATCGCCTGTAGCATCCTGCTCAACTGCGATAAGGCAGGGAGTACCCTTGCCTGCCTGGTATTCGCTTCTTACAGTGTGGCCGGGAGCCTTGGGAGCGATCATAATAACGTTCACATCAGCGGGAGGCTTGATGCAGCCGAAATGGATGTTGAAGCCGTGTGCGAATGCGAGAGTCTTGCCTGCGGTGAGGTTGGGAGCGATCTCGTTGTTGTATACCTCAGCCTGCTTCTCGTCGGGGATAAGTATCATGATTATATCGCCGCGCTTAGCAGCCTCGGAAACACTTACAACCTCGAGGCCCTGGGACTTTGCTTTCTCAGCGCTCTTTGAGCCCTCATAGAGACCGATAACGACATTTACGCCGCTCTCCTTGAGGTTGAGAGCATGAGCATGGCCCTGAGAGCCATAGCCTATGATAGCGACGGTCTTGCCGTCGAGCCTTCCGAGATCGCAGTCTTCCTGATAGAATATTCTTGCATCTGACATACCTGATTCCTCCAGTATTTAAATATATAAATATATGGTACAACGGCAGCCCGATAACGGGGCTTGCCATAGTCATACGCTCCGGACCGCTGTCACCTGATGGTGACGCTTCCCTTCTGTATCGCGATAGTGCCTGTGCGGACTATCTCCTTTATGCCGTACCCCTCGAGAAGGTCGTGCATACGCTGCAGCTGTACAGCCGAGTCTGATATCTCCACCGTCATGGTGGTGGGGGTCATATCTATTACCTTGGCGCCCATGATCTCGCATATCGTGAGTATCTCGCTGCGCTGTGCGGGGGCGGCGCTGACCTTTATCATCTGCAGCTCCCTTGCCAGCAGCTCATCTGCGCCGAGCACCTTTACCTTTATTGTATCAACAAGCTTGTTAAGCTGTTTTTCTATCTGCTGTGCGGTGTGTTCATCGCCGTCGGCTACTATGGTTATCCTTGATACCGCAGGATCACCCGTTACCCCGACAGCAAGGCTGTCTATATTGAAGCCTCTCCTTGCGAAAAGCCCCGATACCCTTGAAAGCACACCCGCATGATTTTCAACAAGTACTGATATAGTATGTTTCATCGTTCATGTCCTTTCATCACAGGGTGGTCTCACGTTCGTACACATTGCATTCGAGCAGGAAGGGCCTGTCGGACGAAGCAAGGCGCTCTATCATATCAGCCGCCTCCGACATGTCCGATACGCGCTCGGATTCGATGCCGTAGCTCCTTGCGAGCATCACAAAGTCGGGATATGCGCCTATATCAACCGCTATCTGCCTGTCGCCGTAAGCCTTTGTCTGAAGCTCACGTACCATGCCGAGCTTGGTATTCTTCATCACGATGATCTTTACGGGTATATTCTCCTGTACGATCGTGGCAAGCTCCATCATCTGCATCTGGAACGATCCGTCGCCGCATACTGCTACGACCTCTCTGGAAGGATCCGCCATCTTGGCGCCTACAGCACAGGGAACGGAGTATCCCATAGTTCCCATGCCGCCCGTTGTCAGGAAGCGCGCACCGCTTCTGAACGCGTAGTTGTTGCAGCACCATATCTGATTCTGCCCTACATCCGCTACACATACGGTGTCGTCGGGCAGACGGTCCGAGAGCATGCGTATGAACGTCTTGGGATCTATGTATCCGTCCGCATCATCACGCGCGGGACGCATACCCTTTGCGCTCATGACCTCTTCTATCCACGCAGAGTGGGCATTTTCGGGATAATCGCCCTGTGAAAGCTCCGTGAGTATCGACTTGCAGTCGCCTACGAGCGGGATATCAACAGGTATGTTCTTACCTATCTCCGCGGGGTCTATGTCTATGTGTATGATCTTCTTGTTCTCCGCAAGGAACGAGGGGGAGAGTATCGCCCTGTCGCCTACCCTTGCGCCTATCATTATAAGCGTATCGCAGTCCCTTACGGCGTGGTTCGCGCTCTTTACGCCGTGACTGCCGAGCATTCCGAGATAGAGCCTGTGATCAGAGGGGAATATGCTCAGTCCCATCATAGTCGATACAACGGGGATATTCGCCTTTTCAACGAATGCCCTCAGCTCCTCGCACGCATCCGAGAGGAACACTCCTCCGCCTGCGCATATCAGGGGCTTTTCCGCCTCGGTGCAGGCCTCTCTTATCCTGGATATCTGCAGAGGATTGCCCTTTACGGTGGGCTTGTATGTGCGCATGCGTATCTCATCGGGATACTCAAAGTCTATCATAGTGTTCTGAACGTCTATGGGCACATCTATCAGCACGGGGCCCTTGCGCCCGGTGCCTGCAAGATGGAAGGCCTCCTTCATTATACGCGGGAGGTCTGACGCATCCTTTACAAGATAGCTGTACTTTACAAACGGCTCTGCCGCGCCTGTTATATCCACTTCCTGAAAGACATCGCAGCCTATCTGATCGGTGGATACCTGGCCTGTGATGCATATCAGCGGTACACTGTCGGCATATGCTGTAGCAATCGCTGTGAGCAGATTTGTGGCACCCGGTCCGGATGTGGCGATGCACACCGCCGGGGAATTGGTCATTCTTGCATAACCGCTTGCCGCATGGCCTGCATTGGCCTCATGCCTTACGAGGACATGATGTATCCCCGAGGCGTATATCTCATCGTAAAAAGGGCAGATAGCAGCGCCCGGATAACCGAAGACGACCTTGACACCCTCTCTTTCAAGACATTTTACCATCGCCTGAGCGGCACGTATCATTCCTTTTCACTCCTTATTATCATAGTTATCTGCAGAACAGATACAACTATTATTATATTACAAAGCATCTCTTTCGTCAAGTGCTATAATGAATGAATTTGTAAAAAATCGGCGGTATTTTTTCGTTTTTGAACAATAATCGGCTCTGTTTCAACGAACACCCCCATACCCATGTGAAAATCCTGTGATAATTCACATCAAAATATTGACTTTGGCTGTTTCGGAGTGTATAACGGATATGGTCAGTGATGAACAGATCGGATCTTTCAGTATTACAAATAAGGGATACCACTATGAAAAAAAGATTTATTTCATGTTTTCTGTTATTGTTCATAATGCCGTTTTTTACAGTGCAGGCAAATGCAGAAGATAACGGCTTTGATTTTGAGTGCAGAGAAGGCTATGCTCTTGAACAAATGAGAAAAATGCTCAATTCTTCTGCAGAAGCAAAAAAATACGGGCTGGAATATACAACCGACGATGTAAAAAATGCAGTTCAGTATAAAGAATACTATTCTCCTGAATTATATAAATATAACGGCGGTTCATTTAAAAATTTCCTCGATAGCAACTCCAAAAACAGTTACTTTCGTTTCGAAGTATCCACTGCCAAATATCCTGATTCTGCATTTAAAGCTACTATCGGAAAAAAGAAAATAACACTCGGTGATTATGACGATACATACTGGACAAATGATTATGAAAAGAACTATATCCGTAACAATATTCAAAGAACTGCCGCTAAATATACAGACGGCGGAAAGGCGTATATATGCGCATTTGATTTTCTACGTATCGGCATAATATGTGATGAAAACGATATTCCTAAATATGTGGTCTGCCGTGATTCAGCGTCTATGTTTGATGAAAGAATAAACCAGATAGATACAGACAATGAGGAAATAAAAAAGCTGTTAACATCATTTGATACATTATACAACAGCTATGACTGGAAAGTATATGATGATGATAAACATCAGTATGTTTTTGATTTTGATTACTTCACCGACATATACAAAGCCATACACGGCACGCTGCCCGATGATTATGTGTTTGAGCCCCACGGCCTTGAAAGCATGGCAAAGAACACGATAAAGACGATAGAC
>CACZPE010000153.1 GCA_902782875.1 uncultured Ruminococcus sp.
TAGAAAACTTAACATTCATATAGATGCTGACCAGGCAGGTTTAGATTATATGCAGATGTACTGGGCTAAGAATCTGTACTGGTTCAGTATGCATCTGGCTTATGCGTATGATCTCGAAGGGAAGGATGCGAAATACGATACATATGTGAGTCTTATTCCTCCGGGTTATAATATTTTAGAAGGATCTAGACACTTTTATGGCATAGCTATAACAACAAATGCAAATGCGTTTTGGCAAGGATAACCCGATGCATGATATCTGGTCTGACTAATTCATACTGAAAGGAAAGATCATTACCGGAATGACTTTTATCAGCTCTACTGAAATGAAGATAACGCTTGCTTCCGAGCAGACAGATATGCTTTCATCAAAAGAAAACATCAAAGAGATCATAAGGAATAACCCTGATACTGTATTGGCTTTTGATATCTTCGATGAAAACGACATTATAGGGTTTGTACTGGTGCATTGTTTTGAAAAGCAGAAATATTTCTTATGGGAATATGCTATAGATATAAGGCATCAGAACCAACACAAAGGGACAAGGGCTCTGAAAGAGTTTATCGAATATATGAAAGCCCGTCATAATGCCAAAATGCTGACAACAACATATATTTATGGCAACTCCCATGCGAAATATGTTTATGAAAAAGTTGGCTTTGTCGAAACCGGTGTTGTGAATGAGCCCGGCTGTTATGAGGTAAATATGGCTTATTATATATGATCAGAATGGGATGGTCACTGTGGTTTATTACAAAGATAACACGCTGATGATCCGCAATATGGAAGAATCAGATGCACAGATCTTAACGGATGAAGAGATCGCACAGGGTTGGCATACGGACATCTCCAAATATCTGACAAGGCTCAGAGATCAGGCTGAAGGAAAATGTGTTTCGCTGACGGCTGTATATAAAGGGGCTCCGGCCGGGTATATCAATGTATACATTAATGGTTTTGACGGTGCATTCAGCGGAAAGGGATTACCTGAGATCGTTGATTTCGGAGTATTGGAAAAGTACCGGAGAAATGGAATAGGAGGATAATATGAGCAGAGAGAATAATACAGCTATCCTGCGTGTCTATACAAGACCTGTCAATACCGGGAATTATCCTGCAGGACTGGCAAACAGCATTCATTTTGAATGTGCAACAGATGATACGGGATATATCCCGTTCAATAAGAATTATGGTATTCTGTTTGCAGAAGGCAATATCTCTCCTCAAAACACTATAATACCATTTGGGGTTAAAGAGCCAAAACTGTTCTATATGGAAGATAGCTCTATAGGCATTATTGCAATACGGATACATGAAAACGGCGAGATCGATAAAGAGAGTATAGGAAAAGTCCTGCTCTGGAAAACAAAAGATCTTATCCATTTCAGCTTTGAAGGCTTGATCGGACGAAATGATGTTATTTCCGATGATATATCGGATACGCTTATTATCGACAGCACTCTTGCTGACAAAGCATTATGCTATTGGACTCCTGTAATTCATACAGGGACAATAGTTCCCGAAACGATACATATAAGGACAGAAAGCGAGCTGGATGATGTATCTGCTGTCCTTGAATATAGTGACGGTTCTCAGAGAAGCAAACGGATAGAATGGGATAAAAAGGCGATCTGCTTTGATAGACCGGGAGAATATACTGTACAGGGAACGATCAGGCAGCAAAGCTTCCGTTTCCCTCTTACAAACGGATATGGTGATCCGGTGATATTTCCGTGGGAGGGTAAATGGTACTATATCTCCACAAATGATAATCTGAACGATATAGGCCTTTATGTGCGTGAGGCTGACACAGTAGAAGAACTGTTCGCAGATGGAGCAGAAGAACATCTTATTCTCCCGTTTGATGCAAAACGCGGTTTTGAACAGACATTCTGGGCTCCCGAATTCCATGTGATCGGCGGAGAGTTATATATCTTGTTCGCTGTAAGCGGCCATGTGTGGGGACCACAGTGTCATATGATGAAAAAGAAGAAGGATGGAAAGATCACAGATCTGAATGGATGGTTTGATCCTGTTCGCGTGGTAAGAAAAGACGGGAAACCGCTTGCAGAAGATGCTATCACACTTGATATGACCTATATCAAAGCAAAGAGCGGATCGTATGTGGTATGGTCTTACCGCGAGAATATTGCAACGCCTCTTGATTCAGGCTCAATGCTGTATATTGCTTCGATAGATGAAAAGGAACCGTGGAGACTGACAAGTGAGCCTGTACTGCTGACACGTCCGCTTTATGGGTGGGAGAATGTCGAAGGGACAATAAACAACGAAGGTCCAAATGCCTTTATTAAGGACGAAGTGATATATCTGACCTATTCGGGCGGCTCTGCAAACAGATACACTTATGCACTTGGTCTTCTTACTGCTGATACCGAAAGTGATCTGACAGACCTGCGTTCATGGACGAAAAGCATCACTCCTGTTCTGACATTCTATTCGGTAGACGGTGAATACGGCCCCGGACATAACTCCTTCTATACAAATGAGGATGGTGAACTCATGATAGCTTATCATGGGGAGATCGATATAAAAGAAACACTTCGCTGTGATGGTATCAGACGAGTACATTTCCGTAAGGACAATACACCCTATTTTGGAATGTCATCACAGGATGATGTAGGTATAGAAACAATAACGGCAAAAGTCGTTGTAAAAATATAGTAAAAAATGCATAAGCAGGAAGAATATGGAGTATCCTGATATCGTAGATGAGAATTGTAGCCGACATGGTTCAGTAACGGAATGATAGCAGCGATAATGGCACCTACGGCGATAAACCAGCAGCAATTCTTTGTAGAGCTTGACGGCGAGGATGTCAGGATAACTGCAAAGGCTGGTCCTTATTCACATATAGACCTTGGTATAGTGAAATATAATTTTGAGGCAGTATCGCGACATAAATGCAGATGAGGAGATAATATGCGTCGGGAACTGACAGAATATATAAAAAAGAAATATCATGCAGAACCTGAGTATCCATGGATGAAATACCCCGACAATGCTGTATTTCGCCATGAGGACAATAAAAAATGGTTTGCCCTTATGATGGATATACGCAGGAATACACTGGGAATACCCGGGGATGAACTTGTATCAGTCATAAATCTTAAAGTTGACGATATTCTTCTGAGAGATATGCTTATGCAGGAAAATGGGATAATGCCCGCATATCATATGAATAAGCTCCATTGGATAAGTGTGATTCTGGACGGAACAGTTCCTCAGGACAGAGTACACGAACTGCTTGATATGAGCTATATAGCAACTGCATCCACCAAGCAGAAGGCGAAGAGTCGTCCACCCAAAGAGTGGATCATACCGGCAAATCCGAAGTATTATGATATTGAGCACGCATTTGATCATGCGGATGAGATAGAGTGGAAACAAGGCAGCGGCATAAAAACGGGAGATACGGTTTTTATGTATGTTGGTGCACCTGTATCGGCTATCCTCTTTAAATGCAAGGTGACACAAACAGATATTCCTTATAAATATGAAGATAAGAATCTTACCATAACAGCTTTGATGAAGATAAAACTTCAAAAACGCTATAAGGCTGACAGGTTTACTTTTGAAAGACTCAAAGAAGATCATAGTATATTTGCTGTCAGAGGACCGAGGGGTATCCCCAATTCTCTGAGTGAAGCATTGAAGAAATGAAAGGATATATGGATAACGAAAATAAAGGCTTTATCATATCCCGTGAGATGTACAAGAAGATAAAGGGTATGAACCGCGAGCAGCTACAGGTGTTTGCCACAACGATATATCTTGATGGGGTAAAGAGCGTTGAAACCAAAGCTCTTGATCTTGACAAACTCCGTGAGGAGATAGGTACAATAAAGGGTAAAGGTGAGAGCCGCCTGAATTAGATAATGACTGTGATAGAAAAACA
>CACZPE010000154.1 GCA_902782875.1 uncultured Ruminococcus sp.
CAAAATAGAGGATACAGACGAAAGAACGACCGCTATAGTGCATCTCTACAGCGTGTCTCTCGCAGCGGTGATGCTTGGGAAGAAAAGAGGGCTCGATCCCGAGATCGCTGCTATGGCAGGGATGCTACACGATATGCATGCATATAAGACCGCCAGCTATGATGATCATGCGCACAAGGGTGCAGACCTGGCCCGCGGGATACTCGACACCCTTGCCCTCACGACAACGGAGGAAACAGACGCCATCTGCTCTGCGATATATCACCATGACGACAAGCTGTCGGAGGACTCCCCCATGGACGAACTGTTAAAGGACGCGGATGTGATATCCCATACGCTCCATGACCCGTCAAAGCCCGTCAAGGACAAGGAAAGAGCGAGATATGAGAGCCTCTGCAGAGAGCTCGGGATGGTGTGATATGATAACGATAAGAAAGGCATCAAGGGCGGATGCAAAGTATCTTGACCGGCTCTACACCGAGCTTGAGCAGGATGCTGCAGACTATCAGCCCGAGCATTTTGTGATAAGCAGCAGGACGCGTCTTACGGCCGATATGTTTGACAGCGACACACAGACCATGCTAGTTGCAGAGGATGACGGCGCAGTTATCGGATTTGCCCATCTGATGCTGATAAAGGCAAAGGATATCCCCTGTCTGAAGCCCCAGACCGCCCTGTATCTGCAGGACCTCGTAGTGACCGCAGATTACCGCAGCAAGGGCATCGGCACAATGCTTCTATCGGCTGCAAAGGAATACGGCAGGGAAAAGGGCGCGGATTTCTTCCGCACGCAGGTATTCCCGCAGAACACGGACGGGCTTCGTTTCTACGAAAGAAACGGCTTTGCGGAGAAGATGAAAACGATAGAATGTCCCCTCATATAAACGGAGTTACGGATATGGATGATCACGGCAGGACACCCCGCTATGAAAGCAGGAAAAGCATCGAAGAAGCCGTCAAAGCACTGGGCATCGACAGGAGCAGGTTTTACGAGTATTCCAAGACAGGCTATCAGAAGGTCATTAACGAATTCTACTATGCCTTTACCGATCACGAGAAACACCCGAAGGTAAATCTTGACTA
Organism: uncultured Ruminococcus sp.; assembly: GCA_902782875.1. The sequence continues at coordinate 1,084 of CACZPE010000154.1, forward strand.
CTGCTGGCTGCATTTCAGGAAGGATCTGAAAACGATTGACATCATCAGTGAGAATGTCGGCCGCGGTAATATGCTTGGCACTATAATGGAAAAGCGTTTCTTTGACAGCGGGGAGAAGCTTTTTCTGATACTTGATGACGGATGGGTATATGAGGGATATACCGATGAGATGATCAGAGTGCTGTGTGATGCGGATATCCCAGCAAATGACTTCTATATCGTCTCTGAGCGGTTTGACAGGTTCGTATCATACTGCGAGGACGGAGAATGTCTTGTATTTACCGAAAAATAAAGGAGTATACTTATGTGTCTTATATGCGACAGGATAAAAATGACAGCGGAAGGGAACAACCCTTATTTTGTAAAAGAACTTGAGACAGGCTTTGTGGTAATAGGCGATTTTCAGCATTTCAGAGGCTATACCCTGTTTCTGCACAAGAGGCATATCACCGAGCTTTTTGAGCTTGACAGGGCCGAGAGGCAAAAGCACCTTGAGGAGATGACTCTTGTTGCCCAGGCTGTATCAAAGGCCTTCGGCGCGGAGAAGATGAACTATGAGGCCCTCGGCAACGGCGACGCGCATCTTCACTGGCATCTGTTCCCGAGAGTGGCGGGGGATCTCGGCGAATACGGCCACAACGGCAGAGGCCCTGTGTGGTGGTACCCGAGAGAGAAGATGTACTCCGACGAAAACCGCCCCGGCAATGAACAGCTTGAAGCCATGAAGGAAGCTCTGAGAAAGGAGCTTGACGAGCTTATTCCGTGATGTCACAAGGAGGCTCATCATGTGTACACGCTTTTTCATAGACAAGTCTCAGGAGGAGATAGCTCCGATCACAGAGCTTGCCTGCAGATCGCCGCTTGCAAGGAGATTCGTTGCCGCAGGCGATCCGCTGAAAACTGACGGTGAGATACGCCCTGCCGATGTAGTCCCTGTGATAGCGCCCGACCCACGCGGCAGAAGGTCCGTATACCCGATGAAATGGGGTTTTACCGTAAAGGAGCACGGTAATCTTATCTTCAACGCCCGCTCGGAAAGTGCTTCATCAAAGCCCGCATTCCGCGGATCCTGGGCTGCCCGCAGGTGTATAGTGCCAGCTTCCTATTACTTTGAGTGGAAGCATTACACACAGGACGGCAGGACGAAAACAGGCGAAAAATACTCGATACAGCCCCGCGGTTACGATACCGCCTGGCTATGCGGCCTCTACCGCATAGAAGACGGCTTTCCCGTGTTTGTTATACTCACAAGGGATGCCGCGGGGGATATACAGAGCATACACGACAGGATGCCCGTGATGCTGCCGCAGGATATGATAACCCCGTGGGTCACTCCCGAAAGCGACCCCACACCGATTATTCTCCGTGCGCTGACGGATATGGTCGCAGAAAAGGTATAGGTACAGAAGCGTCTTCCTATAGAAGGGAAGACGCTTTTTGGTGTTCACGTCACATGATCCGGGAACAGAACGGTACTTAATACTGTCAGCAGGCATACGAAAGGTACCGGGCTTCAAACTTTGCCCGCAAAAATCATTGACAAAAAGCTCAAAATGTGAGATAATATTATATATGTCCTTTCGGGAGGTGGAGATATGAACGAACTGGAACGTGCAATAAAGCACGGAGAGATACAGGCGTACTATCAGCCGCAGTATGATGCCCTGACAGGCTGTGCTGTAAGTGCTGAGGCTCTTGCCCGCTGGGTAAAACCCGACGGCAGTGTGCTTGTACCCTTTGCATTCATTCCCGAGGCTGAGATGAACGAAACGATAATCGACCTCGACTGGTGTATCGTCAGACAGGTCTGTGAAACACTGTCAGCGCTTGATGAAAAAGCTCGGATGCCCATATCGGTCAACTTCTCCAGAAGACATACCGATGAAAAGGACTTCGCCGCAAAGCTGTGCAGCATAGTGGACAGCTACGGCCTTCCCCATTCGCTGATAGAGGCTGAGATAACCGAATCCGTCCTGATACAGGATCCCGAGAAGATGCGCCTGTGGGCGCAGTCGGTAAGGGACTGCGGCTTTAATATCGCCGCGGATGATTTCGGCAGCGGCTTCTCGTCATTCCAGTTCATCAAGGATATGACCGCAGATGTGCTCAAGATCGACAAATCGCTGATGAGCGACAACTGCGAGAGCGAACGTGAACGTATAGTCCTTGAGAGCATATTCTACTTTGCTCAGCGGCTTAATATGGTAACGGTCGCAGAGGGCGTCGAGACCCCTGAGCAGCTCAGGTTCCTGATCACCTGCGGATGCAGCAAGATACAGGGATATATATTCGCAAAGCCCATGCCCAAATCGGAATTTATCGCCCTGTGCAATGCCCACAAGGATCTTGAGGGCGTTGATGTGCTCCAGCTGCAGTCCGTTGCGAGCATGTCCGCGATGCTGATGAGCGTTATATTCAGACGTTATCCGCTGGTCATATTCGCAAATCTCTCGCGAAACAGCTTCTATGCAATGGCATATGAGCACTTCACTTCCTCCGACTGTCCGTCGGCGGGAGTGTTCGATGAGCTGATAGCTCACGGAGCGACTACAATGCATCCCGATGACAGACAGATCTTCGCGGATACCTTCAGCAGGGACAATCTTCTGAAGAAGCACTCCGACGGCGCGGAGGAGATAAGACTCGTGACCAGACAGCTCGGCGACGACGGTATATACAGACGTGTCGAGACAACGGACTATTTCATCAAGAGCCCGTCCTCGGACGATATACTCGTGATATGTCTGTGCGACAATCTCGAGGATGAATAATGCTGCAGACAGCAACATAGTATCAGACACTGCGGACAGCCGCGGTTTGTCAATAAATCTGAACACACAAAGGAAAGATCATATGGATTTCAAAGCACTTGCAGATTACCTTTTCCCGGATGTAAAGGATACTCCGGATGATATCGAAAGGCGTTTTCCCGAAAGACAGCTTCCCGACGGTGCATGTGTCACCCGTATAGGCCCGAGCCCCACGGGATTTGTGCATCTCGGAAACCTCTACAATGCCATTATAGCAGAGCGCGTTGCCCATCAGTCACAGGGCGTGTTCTATCTCAGGATAGAGGATACCGACAACAAGCGCGAGGTAGAGGGCGCAGTAGAGACTGTCATAAACGCTATGGACTACTTCGGTGTTCACTTCGACGAGGGTGCGACAGCTGACGGCGACAACGGAAGCTACGGTCCTTACCGTCAGAGACAGCGCAAGGACATATACCATGTTTTTGCAAAGCTTCTCACCGAAAGAGGACTTGCCTATCCCTGCTTCATGACCGCAGAGGAGATCGAGGCGATACGCGAACAGCAGACAGCAAACAAGGAGAACCCCGGAGTATACGGAAAGTATGCGAAATACCGTGATCTCAGCCTTGATGAGATAAAGCAGAAGATCGACAGCGGCGAGGAATGGGTCCTTCGTTTCAGAGGCGAGGAAACAGGCGAGACGATATGCGTTGAGGATGCCATCAGAGGCAAGCTGGAAATGCCCAGGAACAATATGGATTTTGTTCTCCTCAAGAGCGACGGAATACCCACATATCACTTCGCACACGTTATAGACGACCATTTCATGCGCTCCACACATGTTATACGCGGCGAGGAATGGATATCATCCCTGCCCATGCATGTGGAGCTTTTCCGCACATTTGACTGGAAACAGCCCATATACTGCCACACCGCAACTCTTATGAAGATGGACGGTGCAAGCAAGAGAAAGCTCTCAAAGCGCAAGGACCCCGAGCTTGCTCTCTCCTACTATCAGCAGGAGGGCATCAGCAAGGATGCCATATGGGAATTCCTGCTCACGCTGCTCAATTCAAACTACGAGGAATGGCGCATCGCCAACCCCGAAACGGATTATCACGAATTCCCCTACACCATAGGCAAGATGGGTGTATCAGGCGCACTTGTGGATCTTGACAAGCTGCGTGACATATCCAAGAATGTTATAAGCCGCATGACCTCGGAAGAGGTATATAACGGCTGGCTTGAATGGTGCTGTGAGTACAATGATACATATGCCGCCCTTATGAAGAAGTATCCCGAAAGGACTGTCGCTGCTCTCGGCATCGGCAGAGGCGGCGCAAAGCCGAGGCGTGATATAGAGACCTGGAAGCAGGCCTGCGATTTCATGAGCTTCTACTACGATGAAACATTCTCCGTGACCGACAGTATGCCCGAGGAATGTGACGATGAGACGGTAAAGAAGTTTTTCAGCAGATATATCGCATCCTATGACTATAACGACGACCCGACAGTATGGTTTGAAAAGGTAAAGGCCGTCACCGAGGAGATGGGCTTTGCTGTAAAGCCCAAGGACTACAAGAAGGAACCCGAGAAATACAGGGGCAGCATCGTGCATATCACCAATATGCTCAGGATCGCCCTTACAGGACACGCCAACGCTCCCGATATCTGGGAGGTGAGCCATGTTCTCGGTGAAGAGATCACCAGAAAAAGACTCGTGCGTTTCTTATGATATGATATCTGTTGATTATGGAGGAAAACAAGATGAAACTGATGCTTGGCAACCAGGCAGTGGCAAGAGGTCTGTACGAAGCAGGCGTTGACGTGGTATCGTCATACCCCGGCACCCCGAGTACGGAGATAACCGAGTTTGCCGCAAAATATGACGAGATGCATTCCGAATGGGCACCCAACGAGAAGGTAGCCGCTGAGGTCGCTATAGGCGCCAGCATAGGCGGTGCCAGATCTTTCTGCGGTATGAAGCACGTAGGTCTGAACGTTGCTGCCGACCCGCTGTTTACCGCTGCATATACAGGCGTTAACGGAGGATTTGTGCTTGCCGTTGCAGATGACCCGGGCATGCACTCCTCTCAGAACGAGCAGGACAGCCGCCACTATGCAATAGCTTCAAAGGTGGCTATGGTAGAACCGTCCGATTCCGGCGAATGCAAGGAATACACAAAGCTTGCCTATGATCTTTCCGAGAAATTCGACACTCCCGTTATACTCCGTCTTTCCACAAGAGTGGCTCATTCACAGAGCATAGTCGAGGAGAACGAAAGAGTACCCCACGACACCGGGGCATATGAAAAGCATCCCGAAAAATATGTCATGATGCCTGCATATGCGCGTCCGAAGCATGTCTTCGTTGAAGAGCGCACCGCAAAGCTGAGGGAATACGCTGAAAACTGTCCTTTCAACCGCATCGAATGGGGCTCTGACGAGATAGGCGTCATCACATCGGGTATATCCTATCAGTACGCCAGGGAAGCCCTCGGCGACAGGGCAAGCTACCTCAAGCTCGGACTTGTCAATCCCCTGCCCGAAAAGATGATAAGGGACTTTGCCGCTAAGGTAAAGAAGGTATACGTCATAGAGGAGCTTGACGATATCATAGAGACACACTGCAGAAAGCTCGGCATAGATGTTGTCGGCAAGGAGCTCTTTACATATATCGGCGAGTATTCCCAGAGCTATATCAAGGAGAAGATATTCGGCGAGCGCGATGAGTTCGATACATACCCCGGGAATGTGCCCGTAAGACCTCCCGTTATGTGTGCGGGATGTCCCCACAGAGGTCTGTTCTACATACTCAAGAAGCTCGGCGTTATGGTCAGCGGTGATATCGGCTGCTATACCCTCGGTGCTGCCGCTCCCCTCAATGCCATAGACACCACTGTATGTATGGGCGCATCCGTCAGCGGTCTCCACGGATTCAACCTTGCGCGCAAGGGCGAATACGAGGGCAAGGCAGTTGCGGTAATAGGCGACTCCACATTCATCCATTCGGGTATAACAGGCCTTATTAATATAGCATACAATGCGACCAATTCCACCGTCATAGTCCTTGACAACTCCATCACGGGCATGACAGGCCATCAGAACAATCCTGCAAACGGCTTCAACATCAAGGGCGAGCCTGCTTCCGCCGTCAGCATAGAGGCTGTATGCCGTGCGGTAGGCATAGACAGGGTAAGAGTGGTCGATCCCAACAATATAGCAGAAACAGAGGCAGTTATAAAGGAAGAGCTCGCACAGGCAGCTCCCTCCGTAATCATAACAAGAAGGCCCTGTGCGCTGCTCAAATCCGTAAAGCACAATCCGCCCGTACACGTTGATCCCATTAAGTGCCGCTCCTGCAAGGCGTGCATGAAGATCGGATGTCCTGCTGTCTCGATGTCAACAGGCAAGGCAAGGATAGATACGACCCTTTGCGTAGGCTGCGGTCTGTGCGTACAGCTGTGCCATTTTGACGCGATAGGCGATCAGTTCTGCGGCACTGCCACAGACTAACAGGAAAGGACTGTAGATATGACTCGATCAATAATGATAGTAGGCGTAGGCGGTCAGGGCACTCTGCTTGCAAGCCGCATGATAGGAAACGTGCTTCTCTCTCAGGGCTTTGATGTCAAGATGAGTGAGGTACACGGCATGAGCCAGAGAGGCGGCTCTGTTGTAACATACGTAAAATACGGCGAGAACGTTGCCTCCCCCGTTATAGAAAAGGGCCAGGCAGATATGATAATCTCCTTTGAGGCACTTGAAGCCGCAAGATGGGTCTCCTTCCTTAAGAAGGGCGGAAAGATCGTCACCAATACACAGCAGATAGAGCCCATGCCTGTGATCACAGGCGCGGCTGAGTATCCTGCTGATATAGTAAAGAACATAAAGGATCTCGGCATAGACGTAACCGCTCTCGATGCTCTTTCTCTCGCAGAGGAGGCAGGTACATCCAGAGCAGTGAATGTAGTGCTCATGGGCGTTGTATCCAATATGATAGGCTTCGGCGAGGATGTATGGGTAAAGGCTCTCGAGGAGTGCGTCCCCAAGAAGGTCATAGACCTCAACAGAAAGGCATTCGCTCTCGGAAGGGCAGCAAAGGTATAAGACATGACTAAGACTAAGAAAGCGGGCAAGGTCCTTGCGGGCTTTGCCCTGCTGATATCAGCAGTGACAGTGGCAGCATCCTGGTATATCGGCGGTCAGACAAGGGCAGTCGAAAAATACTGTGCGAGCCTTGCATCGGGCAATCTCGGCGACTATCAGTCCGTTACGGATGATATGCAGTATACCGACAGGGATATATTCAAGGCTGAGATGAGGGATGTTCTCAACAAGAACGGCAATTTCCCCGGGCTTGAGCAGAACGATGTCATAGGCTCTGATACCGATGTTAAGGAGCATATCTTCATATCCCCCGATACATGGACATGTGTGGCGGATATAGAGTATTTCTGCAAGGATATGAGCCTTTCCTGCACAGAGGAATTCACCGTCGTCTTCCGCGGCGGCAAATGGATAATCACAGATACGGCACTCGACGATAAAAACTGATCATGTGAGGTGTTTTTATGAGCCTGCTCGATAATATCACCGCAGAGATAAGAAGAAGGACGGATTTTGTACCGCAGATCGGTATAGTCCTCGGCACGGGGTTCGGCGTCCTTGCAGATGAGACCGACGTGGTCTGCAGGATACCCTACGGTGAGCTTGAAGGATTCCCCGTATCCACCGCAGAGGGGCATAAGGGCGAATATATCTTCGGCTATATGGACGGCGTTCCCGTTATGCTTATGAACGGGCGTGTACACTTCTATGAGGGGTATACGATGGACAAGGTCGTGCTCCCCGTTCGTATCATGGGAAGGCTCGGCGTAAAGACAGTGATACTCACGAATGCAGCCGGCGGGCTGAACAGATCCTATCATGCCGGCACCATCATGTGCATAAAGGATCACAACACCGCATTCATACCCTCGCCGCTTATAGGCAGAAACGATGATACCCTCGGCACACGTTTTCCCGATATGAGCAAGGTCTATGACAAGTCTCTCAGGGATATGCTTCACCGCACCGCAGAGGAACAGGGCACTGAGCTTGTGGACGGTATATACCTACAGATAACAGGGCCCGCGTTTGAAACTCCCTGCGAATCCGCCATGTATGCCGCTCTCGGCGCGGATGCAGTCGGTATGAGCACCGCCTGCGAGGCTCAGGCACTCAGGCATATGGGCATACCCGTGCTGGGCATAAGCTGCATCACCGATATGGCCATAGACAACGAGGATACCGTGACAACACACGAGGAGATACAGCGCATCGCAAACGAAGCAGGTAAAAAGCTCGTGCAGCTTGTCAGGGGAACAGTAAAAAAACTCAGTATATGAATATACAGACAACGCCCGTCTTCATATGAAGACGGGCGTTGTCTGTATTAGGAAGGAAAGCTTTTATATCAGTATCAGAAGTTGTCCTGTACCTGCTGGTTGAGAGCATCAAGCTCTGTATTTACAGCATCGTTTACCTCATCTCTTGTGGTGGACCAGTCCTTGCCGTTGTAGGAAGCGTCCTTGATGGGGTTGTGGATGAGATTGTAGATATCAGCCGAGCAGCCTGCATAGAAGTCGATAACAGGGTTCTCGTTGGTGAGTTCCTTGGTCTTGTGCCACATCTCGATCATATCATCAGTCCAGCCGTAATCCTCACGGTACTGCTTTTCTGCGATAGCCTGACCGTTCTCGTCGCCTACTGCAACGAGCTTGCACTTCATGAATGCTGCTGCGCCCTCGGGATTGGGAGCACCCTTGCAGAGAGCGTATGCATCGACGCCCGAAGGGAGATAGTACTTGTCTGCGTTGGGATCCTTGGGCATGGGAACGAACATGATCTCGCCCTCGTTGCCGAACTTGGAGAGGTCTGTCTCATACAGGCACCATACGCCGCAGGGATAGAAGAGAGTAGTACCCTCTGTAAGTCTCTGGGGCTGCTCTACCCAGTCATACTCTGCCTTGGGGAGAGGAAGCTGGTTTCTGTTGAGATCGAGCATGAAGTTCTCGCAGCGCTCTATCTCATCGCTCATGATATTGCTCTTGATAACGCCGTCCTCAGCTGTGATAACGGGAGTACCGGTCGTAAGGAGAAGGTTTATCTCGAACCACCAGCCGTCAAAGCCGTATTTCTTCTCATCGGGATCGGAGAACTGCATGCACATATCCTTGAATGCATTCCAGTCCCACTTGCCCTCGTCAAGAAGCTCTGCAGGGTCGGGAAGACCGTTTTCTTCTATTACTCTCTTGTTGTATATGCACAGGCATCCTGCGTCTGTGGATACTACTGCTACATAGTGCTTGCCGCCGAGCATATGCATATCGGAGAGCTTCTTTGCGCCCTCTGTCCAGAGATCGCTGTCAAAATCGAGATAATCATCAAAGGGTTCAAACATGCCTGATACAGCCTTGCCGGGGAAGGTATCGAGGTCGGCTGCGGGGAAAAGGTCGGGGGATGTACCGCCGAGCACCTGTGTGGAAAGATCGCTGTATCTGGTATCATATGTGGTGGGGATATACTCTATCTTTCCGCCGTACTTGGTCTCGAAAAGCTCGAGCTCAACAGACTTGGGCTTGCCGTTAGCGGGGTTGAGATCCCAGAAGGAAAGCCACTTTACGGTACCTACGGACTCTGTAGCCTCCTCATCACC
>CACZPE010000155.1 GCA_902782875.1 uncultured Ruminococcus sp.
ACGGTGCAGTATGCGCCGAGCATCTTTATATATTCGGCACAGCCGTCCTTTATCCATTTATCCTTGAGCCTGCCGAGAGATATTATGTTTATCAGCATCAGAGCTTTGAGTAGCCGAAGCTGTTTATCAGTGCGTCGACCTTCTGACCGTTCTTGCACATCGGGCAGTCAACCGGCAGGCAGTTTATATAGCTCGGCAGATCCTGCTCGGTGAACAGGCTCTTTACCTCCATGCCGTGTATCTCCTTTATAGCGGAGAATATAGCTCCTACTCCCACAAGCCTGCCGCTGTAGTACTGCAAACATTCAACGGCTCTGTTTATGCTCTTGCCTGTAGATGCGGAGGATATGAGGAGCAGTACGCTCTTGTTCCATATCTTCTTCTGCACATTGTCACGGAAAAGCATCTGGTTGTTGGAGTTTATCTCGGGAGTTACAAGGCTGATATCCGCGCCTACGTTTATGCCGCCCTGTATGAGGGAATCCGCAAGGAAAGCCCCGAGTATCTCGGTGCCCTCGACACATATTATAGTATCTACCTGTGTGGCGGAAAATATGGAGGCAAGTTCTTTTGCTGCCTCTCTTGCAGTCTTTGTGCTGGTCTTTACTGCTGTGAGGTCAACGTAGTAGTTGACATGAGAATGGCTCGTTGCATAGTGGCCGGGTATGATGCCTATCTGGACCCTGCTGTTCTTTCTGAATTCTATCATATGTTCTCTGTCTTCCATGGTGCATGCCTCCTGAAACAAATTTCGTGTTATACCGGCTGTTATGTGTCAGCCTGTACGATCATACATACAATAGATTATACCATATCCTGATATGTTTTTCAATATTTTTCGTTACATTTGTGAAAAAATGAGCGGTAAATACTGGTGTCAGTATAAGGCATATACAGCCCCGGGGATATGCCGTGCCTTATGATGCATAAAAGACAGCTATGAGTTTTTTGATGGTTTTGTGAAAATTGTGATTTTTTGCAAAAACACTTGACAAGTCGCTAAAATGGTGTATAATATATTTAGCACTCGGAGATATGGAGTGCTAACACACGAAGACAAAAAGTGCTAAACGGAGGCGTTGATATGCTTGACGACAGAAAGCTGAAAATACTTGCGGCTGTTGTTGACGAGTATATTCTCACGGGCGAGCCTGTGGGCTCCAAGGCAGTCGCTTCCAAACCGGGCATAAGGGTATCGAGCGCTACGATAAGAAATGATATGGCGTTTCTTGAGCAGCTCGGCTATCTTGAGCAGCCGCACACCTCGGCAGGAAGGATACCTACCTACAGCGGTATAAAGCTTTATGTGGAGCAGCTCATGCCGCAGAGGCACCTCACCGATGACGAGATAGCGATGCTCGACAGTGTGCTCGACACAGACGACCTTTCGGAGGACACCCTGATAGAGAGCGCATCCAAGGCGCTTGCGGAGATAACCCACTGTGCCGCGGTATCAAATATATCCCCGAGATTTTCGGTCATAACAAAGGTCGATGCGATCCCCACGGGCAAAAGGATGTATGTGCTGCTGATGATAACCTCATCGGGCAATATCCAGAACAAGGTCTGCAGGCTCGAATTTGACCTGACGAATGAACAGCTCGAATTCTTCAAGGATTATATGACCGAGCATCTGAGCGGCGTATCGGTAGACACGCTGTCGGATACCATGATAGATCACCTTGCACAGGCTATGGGAGCATATATGGTAACGCTCTCACCGCTCATGCACGGAGTTATGGAGCTTGCCAAGAGCTTTATGCAGACTGATGTGAACGTCAGCGGAGAGCGCAATCTCATAGAGCGCAGGGATATCGGCGCTACAGATGTGATACGCTTTATGGAGCAGAAGGATGAGCTTGCGGCGCTGCTTGACGACAGCTTCAGCGATCTGAAGGTGCTGTTTGGCAATGATGTATGTGTGATAAGCAATTCAAGCATGCTTGTATCCCCGATAAAGAGGGGCGGGAAGACTGCAGGGGCGCTGAGCCTCATAGGTCCCATGCGCCTTGACTACGCAAAGATCATACCTTATCTTGAATATCTCACAGACAGGATAAGCGAGATACTTACGGAGAATTCCGAGGAGTACAGGCTGATAACAATAGAAGATAAGAAAGAACGATAGGAGGAACAGCAATGGCGATCGACCCTGAAAACACAAAGACAGAGGAAGTCACCGAAGAAGCCGGGCAGACTGCAGAGCCTGATACTGAACAGACTGAGGACACATCGGGTGCAGAGGCTCAGACAGAG
>CACZPE010000156.1 GCA_902782875.1 uncultured Ruminococcus sp.
AAGGAAGATGTGCCCGCTTATGAGAGCTTCTACAGACTCTACACCGAGCTCTATCCCGCAATGAAGGACAGCTTTGCAAAGCTTGCATCGCTCTGATATACTGTCGCACTGCACCCTATGCCCGAGACAGTGCGGAGTTGACAGATACACTTCCACGGGCTTCTGCGGCGAGGGAGCAGAAGTGCGTGCGGCAAAGGCATATCTGCATATGTGGGAAGAGCCTTGCATATCGGGCACCAATGGCTCGGGAACCGTATTCTTCACGGGCTGTTCGTTAAGGTGTGTATTCTGCCAGAACTACACCATATCACAGCAGGGTACGGGAAAGCCTCTTTCGGCAGCAGAGCTTGCGGATGTTTTCCTGCGCCTTGAGGAGCAGGGTGCACATAATATAAACCTTGTCACTGCGGCGCATTTCGTGCCGCAGATACTGGATGCCCTCGACCTCTGCAGAGACAGGCTCACAATACCTGTAGTATACAACAGCAGCGGTTATGAGCTCCCCGGTACGATAGATATGCTCAGAGGCTATGTGGATATATTCATACCCGATTTCAAATACTTCTCACCCGAGGTTTCGGCAAGATACTCCGCCGCCCCAGACTATTATGAATACGCCTCGGCGGCTGTAAGAAAAATGGCCGGGATCACAGGCAGACCTGTTATCGAAAACGGGATCATGAAGAGCGGCGTTATCGTAAGGCATATGATACTGCCGTCTCACAGGCGTGATTCCGAAGCGGTGCTGCGGTCTCTTGCGGATATAAAGGATGATATCCTGCTTTCCCTGATGAGTCAGTACACCCCCTTCTACAAAGCAAAGGATTTTCATGAGATAGACAGGCGCATATACAGCTATGAGTACGGTAAGGTGCTCGACACCGTAAATGATATAGGATTTGAAGGATATATGCAGGAACGCTCCTCCGCCAAGGAGGAGTATACCCCTGATTTTGATATGCAGGGACTATAACAGACAGGAGGATGGCTATGCCCGATCTGATCGCAATAGGTGAGCTGCTCGTGGATCTTACTTATATAGATACCCCCGAGGGCAGCGCATATAAGGATAACGCAGGCGGTGCGCCTGCAAATGTAGTGTGTATGGCTGCAAAGCTCGGCGGCAGCACGGGTTTTATCGGCAAGATAGGCAGGGATATGTTCGGCTTCGGCCTCAGGGACACTCTGCGCCAGCACGGTGTGGATACTAAGGGTCTGATACTCGACCCGAACTACTCCACCACGCTTGCATTCGTAAAGAACACCGAGGACGGCGACAGGGACTTTGTCTTCTACCGTGCGCCCGAGGTCAGCGCAGACCTTAATATACGCTACGGAGAAATAGACCGCAGCATCATAGATGACTGCAAGATACTCTATTTCGGTTCCCTCTGCCTTACATCCGAGCCGTCAAAGACCGCTGTGCTAAATGCAGTGGAATACGCAAAGGCCAAGGGCAAGCTCACCGCCTATGATCCCAACTGGCGGCCCATGCTCTGGCATGACAAAAGCGCTGCACTTCTGACTATGCGCAGCGCCGCTCAGTATGCGGATATAGTAAAGGTATCCGAGGATGAGCTGCAGATGCTGACCGATACAGGTACTCTGGTGACCTCCATCGCAAAGCTCCTCAATCAGGGCGTAAAGGTGATATGTGTCACACAGGGCGCAAAGGGCTGCATCATAGCAACACAGAAGGGTATTGAGATATTTCCTGCGTATAAGGTGGATATCGTTGATACTCTCGGCGCAGGCGACAGCTTCTTCGGCGGTTTTCTCTACAAGCTGTGCAGTCTCGGAAAAGCTCTTGACGAGCTCGAGACCGAGGATATCGCACAGATGGCCCTGCTCGGAAATGCCTGCGGTGCGCTCACATCCTCCAAAAAGGGCGCTATCCCCGCAATGCCCACCCCCGATGAGGTTAGAGCCCTGATAAGAAAAGAATAACTAAACTAAGCGCAGTATGTAAGGAGGGATGATATGATCCTTTTTGTAAATGCCTGCGTCCGCAGCAGTTCCCGCACAAAAAGGCTCGCCGATTTTGTCCTTGGCACTCTTGACGGCGATATAAAAGAAATACGCCTTGAGGATACGGTATTACCCCATGCGGATGAGGAATTCATCCTCCGCCGCAGTGAGCTTGCTGCCTCGGGCGACTTTTCGGACGGCATATTTGATCTTGCGAAGGACTTTGCAGCAGCCGATACCATCGTTATAGCGGCGCCATTCTGGGATCTTTCCTTCCCTTCATCCATAAAGCAGTATATCGAACAGGTATGTGTCACAGGCCTTACGTTTACCTACCGCGACAACAGACCTGTCGGGCTGTGCAGGGCAGAGAAGCTGATATATATCACCACAGCAGGCGGATATATATCTTCCTATGACTACGGTTTCGGATATATCAGAGAAATTGCCCGCACATTTTTCGGCATATCCGAGGTAAAGCTTGTCAGCGCGGAGGGACTTGATATCATCGGCGCCGATACCGAAGCGATACTAAAAAGCGCCGAGGAAAAATACCTCTCATAACATCTCATATACACAAAGCACTCTGCCGTCTGACAGAGTGCTTTTTATTATTCCTGCTTTTTCATCTTTATCAGGGAGGAGATCACCATATACACGCCTATCGCAGTGAACACCACTCCGCCGAGAGTGAACATAAAGGGCGGAGATGTTACCGTATCCACATAATATGTGCTGTGATCGGCGGGATCATACCATACCGTGAGGTTTTCGCCCTCTGTGACCTCTGCACTTGAGAT
>CACZPE010000157.1 GCA_902782875.1 uncultured Ruminococcus sp.
AAAGCTCCGCCTTGATCTTCTTGCCGTTTTCCATTTCGATTACTATCATTGTTTATACTCCTTGATCATCTGATATATCTGTGACCGCTCTGTATCTGCTTCCCTCGTGAGTGGACTTTTCGCAGTACATAAGGTCGTCAGCACGTTTGATAAGTTCATCCACCTGTATACCGGCGGATATCCTGTCGTAGGCCGCTCCGAAGCTTGCCCTTACCTTGTAGGGCCTGCCCGATGTGCGGTTGAAGCGCTCGAGGAACGATGTCATCATGTTTTCAAGCTTTGCGGCATGGCGTACCGGTGAGCTGCGGCACACGCTTGCGGCTATGAATTCGTCGCCGCCGAAACGCGCACATATCTCATTTTCGCCCCATACCGAATGAAGCGCATCTGCGATGGCCTTGATCGCAACATCGCCCTCGGCATGGCCGTAGGTGTCGTTTATGGTCTTGAGACCGTCGAGATCTATAGACAGCACCGTGAGGAAAAATACTCCGCCGTCATCGAGAGCAAGGGCTATGCGCCTGTTTATCTCATTGTAGAAGCCGCGCCTGTTGAATAGTCCGGTATGGTCTCTTACATACAGCGTCTGAAGCTCCTTTATGACCTTCTTCATGACGGACTGGCTGTTTGCTATCTCGAGTGCGTGGTTTATATTCTTGGTATACTTCGGGATGCTCCTCATAACGCCATTGTCGTTTGCAAGCTGCACTTCGGGAAGTATCGTCACCGCGCCATAGCCTATGTTCATATCCGAGAAATGCACCGCCCAGAATATAGCCGCGCCGTATTTTTCCATAGCTTCCTCAAGAAGCTGCGGCTTTTCGCTGCGGTAGGGGGGCACATAATTACCGTCGAGACCCTCGCAGAGTATCAGGCTTCTGCTGTCGTCATCGTCTTTTGCTATGAAGCGGCTGTAGTCGGTGCTTATGTTCATGAAATTGTCGTTGATGCACAGGCAGTAGTAAAGCTCTTTATACGCAAGTGCGCGGGAGTATACATTCGCTGATACTTCCTCTATGCTTTCGGAATAGCTTATCGCCTCGTTCATCTCGGCTATTACGGTGTCAACATTCGCACTTTCCTGTATCATATCAAAGAGCACCTGTATGCGCCCTGTGGATTCGCGGTAGTCTATCGGCTTGCAGCCGCAGGAATGGGTATAGCTTATCTTGTGGTCGATTATTGCGAAATTGTCGGAGAGCTTTCCGCCAAGATTTGCCATGATAGCATCGACTGCCTTCTCCGCGGCGGGTACATTTCCCTGCTTTGCGGTGGTCAGTCTCGGTATATGGAACTGCTCGTCGATTACGCCGTCAAAGCCTGTTACTATCACATCGGCAGGTACGGCATAGCCTCTTTCCTTGAGGCTTTCGCATACCGCCATGGCCATGGTGTCATTGCAGCATATGAACGCATCGGGCATTGACATTCCGCTTTCAAAGAATTCGTCCATAGCCCTGAGAGTGGGCACCGACCAGAAGCTGCCGTACTGTATCCTCTTTTCGTCAAGCTCGAGACCGTATTCCTTCATGACCCTGCGGCAGCAGTCTATGCGCTCGTCGGAGAAGGAATTGTTCCTCAGTCCGCCCATCACATTTATAACTCTGCAGCCGTGCTTTCCGAGCACATGGCGCACTATGGCCTCAAATGCGGGGATATAGTTGAACTGTATATTATAGCAGCCCTCTATCGGCTTGTCTATGCAGACTACGAATACCCCGTGCTCCCTTGCCCTGCCGATTATGGAATCAAGTACCCGTTGGTTCTTGATGGTCTCGGACAGCACTATGAGCCCGTCGAGCCTGTCAAAATCTATCATATCGAATATATGCGCCTCTGCGGCGGAATATCTGTCATCAGTGCTGAGATCGCTGCCCGAATTGTACGTAAGCAGTCCGCAGCCGTATTCTCTTGCCCTGTTGAGTGCAGCTGTATATATCTCGGTCTGGAAATATCCGTCAAGACTGGCAGTACACAGGCCTATAAAGCGTTTCATTCCCAAACCTCCCTTTCGGTATAACAGATACATTGATTTTACCACAAAAAGCCCTGTATGTCAATATCAAAATCTGTACAAAATATACATAGAACGTAGCTTGCAAAAAAGTTACAGCGTTGTAACTTTTTGGAGCGAACGATAAAAAAGAAAATATTCAATATTAAATTCATACAACATACATTGCAAAATAATATAATGGCTGTTGAATATACCCCTTTATTGTGCTACTATAATACTGTTAAATATTATAGGGGGTATAGCTATGCACAAGAAGATACTGTCACTTCTGACTGCTGTCACGATGCTGACGGGATATGCTCTGCCTGCTTTTGCGGAAGAGGTATCACTGCCTGATGACGGGCAGATATCGGATTTTCTGACAGAAACAGCAGATGATGACATCAATGGCTTTCAGGATGATGATGCGGCTACAGAAGATACTGAGGCCGATGTGACCGCCGACGAAACATCAGACGAGGCATCCGAAGCGGATGATACGGCCTTTGATGAAGAGACCGCCGAGGACGGAGAGACTTCCGATACCGCGGAAGATACAGACCTGCCTGAGGATGTACAGACGGATGTTACCGAGACGGTGATCGATGATACAGCGGTTGATG
Organism: uncultured Ruminococcus sp.; assembly: GCA_902782875.1. The sequence goes on from CACZPE010000157.1 coordinate 2,620, forward strand.
ATGAAGATACTGTAGATATCACCGAAGACACTGCCGGGGCTGACGATGAAACATCCGACCAGGACGCTCAGACACCTGCTGAGGATGAGCAGGATGAAGAGATCATTTCCGAGGAAACCGCTGAGGCAACCGATGAAGATACCGACAGTGAAGAGACCATTGAGGAAGACGAGCTTGACGTTTATGTCAACGGCGAAGTCAGGATCAGTGCGACTACCTTCCCGGATCCTATATTCAGAAGCTATGTGCTAAGCACATTTGACCTTGACGGCAACGGCTCTCTTAACCAGTACGAGATAGACCGTGCAAGAAATGTCAAAGTCGAAGGCATGGGCATCAAGACGCTCGCAGGCATAGAGTACCTTGAAGAACTCAGCGGCATCTATGCATCGGATAATCTGCTCACATCTCTTGATACCAGCCAGAATAAAAAGATCAACGGCATATGGGTGGCAAACAACAATTTCACCTCTCTCGATTTCACCAGCAGCCCGTCTCTTGAGTGGCTGTACTGCTTTGACTGCCCCAATCTGAGATCGATAAACATATCCAATAACGAGAGGATGGCATATCTTGAATGCAGCGACTGCCCTCTCGGCACGCTCGACGTATCACATAACCCTAATCTTGAGCATCTGATATGCGCAAGCTGTGCGCTGACTTCTCTTGATCTCAGCAATAACCCGAACCTGCAGCATCTTGATGCGTTCAATAACGGCAATTCTCCGCTCGGCAGGGACGATCCTCTTAACAACAAGCTTACAAAGCTGGATCTTTCCCATAATACGAAAATGAAAAGGCTGAACATCTGGGCGAATTATGATCTGAAATTCGTCGATATCAGCGTATGCCCCGGACTGCAGGAATACAACTGCGCCATGATCGGTGCAACATATGTTGATGTAAGGCACAATCCCGAGCTTGACAAGCTCATGATAAACTACAACAGCATCAAGAATATCGACCTTTCGCACAATCCCAAGCTCACAAAGCTCTATGCGGAGTGCAATTCGCTTACCGAACTGGATATCTCACATAACCCCAACCTGCACTTCCTGCAGGTGTTCACAAATCCTTTCACCAAGCTCAATATCGGCAATAACCGTTTCCTTATGCAGACCTATAAGGAGGGCCGCAAGGCAGACGAGTCCGCTGTGGGTCAGTGCCATTCCTGGACACTCGATGAGTTCACAGGCGATGACTCCACAGGCAATGATGATATATACTTTCTCTGCTTTGACGATAAGGTAACGCTCAGCATGACCGCTACAAACACAAATGTTAATACCGACGTCAACGACTATGCAGGCGATCCCTATGTATCAAATCCCGAGCTCCTCATCAGTCGTGAAGAGGTAATACAGCAGCTCTATGAGCTTGCAGGCAGTCCCCGTGTAACCCTTACAAAGTCAAAGTATACTGACGTACAGAAGGGCGCATGGTATGAGCAGGCTCTGCTGTGGGGCGAACAGAACAATATCACCACAGGCTGCCCCGATATATCCGACAAGACCTTCGGTGTGGGCAAATGGATGAGAAGACAGGATCTTGCCCTCACGCGTAGGAGATATGCAGAGTATAAGCATTATCTCAGATCCATCGACTTCGGCAGAAGCGATGACTTTATGGATTATTACGATATAGACTCCTATGCGTGGGAGGCTGTATGCTGGGCTTGCACATATAATATCATGATAGGCAAGGGCGCCGACGGCGCACCGAAATCCCAGAGGAAGATCGATCCTCACGGAAGGGCGACACGCAAGGAATTTCAGGATATGGTCAACAGGATGCTTGAAAAGAACGATGTATCCTCGTCCTCTGTCACAGTATCCGGAAAGCCCGTACTCACACTCACACCCGGCAACGGATCTGTCACACTCAAATGGACACAGGTATCCAATACCACAAGCTACAAGGTATACCGCTATGAGAACGGTCAGTATAATTTCCTCAAGGAGACCACGGGTACGACATATACCGACACAGGCCTCACAAACGGCAGGAAATACGGCTATCTTGTAAGGGCATTCCTCAGCACAAAGGGTTCGGCATACTCGGTCAATGACGTAAAATACGCTACTCCCACAGGCCCGGGCAGCACTGTTACAGTCGCAAAGCCCTCCTTCACCGTCACCGCAGGCAACAGCAGTGCAGTGATAAAATGGAACGCAGTCAGCGGGGCAACATCATACAGGGTATACCGCGTAGACAACGGCGCATATACCGCACTCACCACCACCACAGGTACAAGTTACAGTGCAACGGGACTTAAGAACGGCACGAAGTACGGCTTCCTCGTAAGGGCGTTCAAGGGCGACACCGGCTCTGCATATACTACATCCGACATAAAGTATGTGACACCTGTATATTCACTTGCTAAGCCCTCCTTCACCGTTACTGCAGGCAATACCAGCGCAGTTATCAAATGGAATGCAGTCAGCGGAGCAACATCATACAGAGTATACCGCGTAAGCGGCAGCACATATACTTACCTCACCACCACCACAGGCACAAGCTATACCGCAACAGGCCTTAAGAACGGCACGAAGTACGGCTTCCTTGTAAGGGCGTTCAAGGGCGACACCGGCTCTGCATACACCGCATCCGATGTGAAATATGTCACACCCGCAGTCACACTGGCAAAGCCTTCCTTCACTGTTACCGCAGGCAACAGCAGCGCGGTCATCACATGGACTAAGGTAAGCGGCGCAGCACAGTACAGGATATACCGCGTAGATAACGGCACATATACCGCCATAGCAAACTCCACAGGTACAAGCTACACCGCAACAGGCCTCAAGAACGGCACTAAGTACGGCTTCCTCGTAAGGGCGATAAACGGCAGCACAGGTTCTGCATACACCGCATCCGACGTGAAGTATGTAACTCCCCAGTATACCGTAGCAAAGCCTGTCATCAGCGTACTGCCTGCAAACAACGGCGCGCTCATTCTGTGGGACAGGGTCGCAGGGGCTACAAGCTACCGCATATACCGCTATAACAACGGCACATACACCCTTGTGGAAACCACCACCATCCCGGGCTATACCGTGATAGGCCTTACCAACGGCACCAAGTACGGCTTCCTTGTAAGGGCATTCAACGGAAATAACGGTTCGGCATACTCCGCAGCGGATGTGAAATATGTCATCCCCAGATTTATTCCCGATGCTCCGACAGTGACCGCAACAGCGGGCACTAAACAGGCAGTGCTGAAATGGAACGCTGTTCCCGGCGCTACAAGCTATCGTGTATACCGCTACAGCAACGGCAAATACACTCCTCTTGTGAATGTGACAGGTACCAGCTACACTGCAACGGGCCTCACAAGCGGCACCAAGTACGGCTTCCTTGTAAGGGCATTCTACAATGATGAGGGCTCTGACTACACGACCGCAGACGTAAAATACGTTACGGTAAAATAATAACCTAAAAAATGTCTCCCCACGGGGAGGCATTTTTGTTATTCTGCTTGTACAGCAGGATATCAGTTGTATCTGTTGCACAAATAGGTTTACATTTATTAGTTAGATATGTAGAATGTAAAAATGCAAGATTAAATATGTAATAAATATATTGAACAAACCCCTTTATTGTGCTACTATGGTAGTAATCTTATTATAAGGAGGAGTAGCCTTATGCGAAAGAAACTAATATCTTTGCTTACTGCGATCATGGTTCTCGCGGGATATTCGGCACCTGCATTTGCAGATGAGATATCCGTGCCTGAAACAGATCAGGTAGCAGAGATCACTGCGGACGACGTATCCGAGGGGGAGGATGCCGCAGAAGCTGAAACAGCTGACGAAACTGCAGATGAGACTGCGGAGGTTTCCGAAACAGACGAAGCCGCTGAGATCTCAGAGACAGATGAGACCGCAGCCGATGAACAGGCTGAGGACACTGCAGTTGCAGAGGACACCGATGAACAGACAGAACAGTCTGAGGAACAGCCCTCTGAAAGCGAGCCCGAAGAAGATCAGCCGGAGGATATTCAGACTGAAGACACTCAGCCCGAAGAACAGACCGCTGATACAGACGCAATTGATACAGACGCACCTGCCGATGAAGCCGGAGAAGATGCTGCAGCCGCAGAAGATACTGCAGAAGATGCTGCGGAAGCTTCTGACGAGGAAGTTCTTGAAGAAGAGCTTGAACTCAAAGCCGCTGTTACTTATGAGATCTCCGGTATAGGTACATTTTACACCGGTGACAATACGCTGACTATCAACTCACAGCTCCCGGACTTTCACCAGAGTATCATGACCACGATACAAACCAGGGATAGTTCGGTTTACAGCATAATAAACTCCAAGGGCGGCATCAAGCATATTGATACAACAACGGGAGCAAAAGCACCCGCAAACTGCACTAATCTTTTCAGCGGCCTTACAGCACTCGAGGATGTCGATCTTTACTATATGGATCTCTCTCCGGTGACCACAATGGAAAGTATGTTCAAGGGCGATACCAAGCTCACAAGTGTGTACTTCGGAAACTCTGGTTCCAAGACCTCAAATCTTACCAATATCTACAATATGTTTAACGGATGCTCCAACCTTGAAGAGATGCAGTTTGAATATTATAACACGGTCATTGATTTTACAAATGTAACCGATGCAAGATATGCTTTCAAGAACTGCACATCTCTTAAGATAGTAACTATGCCCGATTGCACGATGAAGCCCAAATATATGCAAGAGATGTTTTACGGCTGTTCTTCACTCGAGGAGCTCTATTTATATGAAGGTTACAACGACATACCACGTATACTTCTTACCAATCTCAACAGTGCCGATGCCACTGGAAATATGTTCTATGGCTGCACTTCGCTTGAATACCTCAACCTTCCGAAGGATTTTGAAATAAAAGAAAATATGAAGCTGCCCAACAAGATAGGCAGCAATCAGGGCTGGGGTCTGTACGAAGGCTGGGTAATCAGCGGTACCGGCACCTATGCAGTATTCACAGCTCCCGAATCCGGTGACTATGTGCCTATGAAGCTGTGGTACACGTGGTATGATTACAGCGGAACGCTGTACATGAGCGGTCGTCTGCCCGATTTCAGATATGATGACGAAGGAGAATATGATGAAGATTACGATATCGGATATTATACCGGTATCGACAGAAGCGATATAAGGACAATAGTAATAAACGGAGATGCGTATACTAATTCGGTGGAGGATATGTTCAACGACCTGGATAATCTGAAAGAGATACGCGGACTTCAAAACCTCAGTATTGACGACGGCGATTCACTGAGATATATGTTCTACGGCTGCGAATCACTGGAGTCTCTCGACCTTTCGGGAGTGTATATCGATCAGAGTAACATAGCCAGAGACGCCGGTATGTTCCATAACTGCCTCTTGCTCACAAAGATCAAGCTCCCCGAGGGATTCATGATCTATTCGAGTATGAAGCTGGCCAATGGCAACAGTGATTACAAGGGCTGGGCTAAGGAAGGCACAAGCACTATAGTCAGCGGTACAGACACTTTTGCTCAGTTCATGGCTGACAGCACGACCGCGACCACCTATGTAAGAGTGCCCGCAAAATTCGGCAAGCCGAACTTCACTTTGTCTTCGCCCTCCGGCAACGGCACCGTTACTATAAAGTGGGACTCTGTAGCAGGCGCTACCAAGTACAGAGTATACCGTGTAGAGAACGGCTCGTTCAAGTATCTCACAGAGACAGCTTCTCTGCAGTATGTTGACAGCGGACTCAAGGGCAACACCAAGTACGGCTATCTCGTAAGGGCATTTGACGGCGCAACAGGATCTGAGTACACTAATAATGATGTTAAATACATTACTACCCAAGCGATAACACCTCCCGGCAAGCCCACATTCCTGCCCACACCCGGCGCAGGCAGAGTGACCGTAAACTGGCAGACAGTATCGGGCGCACAGTTCTACAGAGTATACCGCTATGTTGACGGCAAGTTCATCCATCTCAAGGATGTTACGGGCACAACCTACACCGATTCACCTCTCAAGGGCGGCACTAAGTACGGCTATCTCGTAAGGGCATTCAACGGCGATGTAGGCTCTGATTACACCACATCTGATATCAAGTACGTCACACCCACACAGGCGCCTCTCACAAAGCCCAGCTTCACCGTAACAGCAGGCAACGGTACTGTTACCGTAAAGTGGACAGAAAACGGTGCACAGTCCTACAGAATTTACCGCAAGGCAGGCACGTCCGTCGCATTCCTCAAGGAAGTAACATCGGGCACGAGCTACACAGATGCAGGTCTTGCAAACAACGTTAAGTACGGCTATCTCGTAAGAGCATTCAACGGCAACACCGGTACAAACTACACCGATGCCGACTGGAAATTCGCAACTCCCACAGGCTCGACCGCTATCGCAAAGCCTGCATTCACTGCTACCGCAGGCGATAAGAGCGTTGTTGTAAAGTGGAACGCAGTCAGCGGCGCAACCTCTTACAGAGTATACCGCAAGACAGGTACTACCGTTACACCTCTTAAGGAACTGACCGGTACAAGCTACACCGACTCCGGCCTTACAAACGGCACAAAGTACGGCTATCTCGTAAGAGCATTCAAGGGCACCACAGGCTCTACCTACACCGATGCCGACTGGAAATATGCAACTCCCGCAGCTTCTGGTTCTGTCGCAAAGCCTTCCTTCACTGCTGCAGC
>CACZPE010000158.1 GCA_902782875.1 uncultured Ruminococcus sp.
GGTGATATAAAAACATTTGAAAAGGAACTTAATGAGCTGATGCTGGCTGCAAAGACTGATATCAGCAATGTATCCATATGCGCAGCAGGTGTAGGATCGGCTATTCTCAAAAAGCTTCCTGTCCCTGTCAGGTTTATATCCGAATTCGAAGCTTTCGGAAGAGGCGGTCAGCTTCTCAGCGGCAGAAATGATACACTTGTTGTCAGTATGGGAACAGGTACCGCCTTTGTTTCTGCACACGGCAACGAATACACACATCTCGGCGGCAGCGGTGTAGGAGGCGGCACTCTCTGCGGCCTGTCTCTGCTTCTCACAGGAGAGAAAAACATATTCAACATAAAGGATATGGCTAAAAGAGGCAATAACCGTGCAGCAGACCTTACAGTCGGAGATATCAGCATCGGCTCTGCAGGAGATATGGCAGATCTGACCGCAGCCAACTTCGGCAAGGCTGATCTTGATCTTTCAGGTGATGATATTGCTGCCGCTCTTGCAAATATGGTATACGAATCAGTAGGCGTTATGGCTGCATTCTGCTGCAAAAGCTCAGGCTTTGACAACGCTGTATTCGTAGGTGCTATGTCGGATCTTACTATGGGAGCGGATATTCTGAATGCAGTTGCAGAGATCCATTCGCTTAAGTTCATACTGCCCGAAAACGGTGCCTTCGCTGGCGCTCTCGGTGCTGCATCAGTACTGGTGAAATAATGGGAGATGTTTATATAATCGGTGCGGGAATGGGCAGAGACACCTTCACTGCACAGGCAATAAAAGCAGCAGAAAGCGCTGATATAATTATCGGTGCTGAAAGAATGCTTAATATGACAGATGAGAGCAAAACGAAAATATGCGAGTATTCATCCGAAAAGATTGCAGAAATCGTCAGAAACACCGACAAAACCTGTGCAGTACTTATGTCAGGAGATACCGGATTCTTCAGCGGGGCTGAAAAGCTGAAAAAGCTTCTTCCAGATGCGAAAGTGATACCCGGTATTTCTTCTGTATCCTACCTTTCGGCAAAAACAGGGATCCCATGGCAAAACGCTGCGCTGGTCTCACTGCACGGCAGAGATATGGGCATAGCTCTTGCCGTAAGTATGAACAGGCATGTATTTGCTCTTCTCGGCGGCAGCAACAGTGCGGCACAAACGTGTAAAAGACTGTGCCTGTACGGTCTTGGAGATGTAAAGGTATTCGTGGGCGAACGTCTGGGACAGTCTGACGAAAAAATCACCTGCGGCACGGCTTCTGCTCTCTCGGATATTACCTTTGACAATCTTGCCTGCATGGTGACGGATAACCCCGATCACAAAACAGCTGTAAGATACGGTATTGAAGACAGTGAGTTTGAACGCAGGGAAAAGATCCCCATGACAAAAGCAGAAATAAGAGCTGTTGTTATGAGCAAGCTCTGCGTCGGAAGATATGATACGGTATGGGATATAGGCTGCGGGAGCGGTTCTGTAAGTGTTGAAGCAGCTCTTTCGGCATATGAGGGGAAAGTATACTCTGTGGACTGCTCTGAAAATGCTGTAGAGCTCACATCAATTAATCTTCGCCGTTTTTCATGCGACAATGCAGAAGTTATACACGGTACTGCTCCGGAGATACTTCATGATCTGCCTGTACCCGATTGTGTATTTATCGGCGGATGCTCAGGCAATGTACGTGATACTGCAGAGCTGATACATAAGATATCTCCTGCTGCAAAGATCGTGATAACTGCTGTAACTCTTGAAACCTTAGGAGAAATATCCGCTCTCGAAGAATTTGAAATAATACAGATATCCGCTTCAAGAGGGATCAGACTCGGGAGCCATACTCTCATGCGGGCTGAAAATCCTGTATACATAGCATACTATAGGGGGAATTGAAAATGTCGGAGAATATAAGTCTTCTGTTTCCTAAGGGAGAGAGCGGTTTTAAACCGTTATCTGCTGCAGCCTGTCATGATCTGGGTATTGACACGCTGTGCAAAGAGCTCACCGATAAGCCTAAGGAACAGAAGCTTATGATGAACATTCTCTCCTCTGTTTCAGCCGATGAATATACCGCGGGATATCGTCACGAGGTTTTTACGGATATACTTCATCTTCCCGATGTAAGAAAACGTATGACAGAGCTCTTTGACAGGATCGAATTCCTGCGGGAATTCGGGACAATGAAAAAGAAGACTGATGACAAGCTGGGCATATGGTATCTTCTGCACAGGCTCGATGAACTCAACGACTATATCAAATGCGTAGAAGCTATGAAAGAATGCCTTTCAGACAAAGATATACGCTCTGAGGGCCTTTCGGGTTTCAGGGATATGATCAATTCTCTCTATGAAGACTCCTGCTTTGCTGAAATGAAAAAGGATATAGCTGAGCTTAAAATGCAGGCTGCCGAGATAAAAAGCGTTACTGTGGGAATAAATCTTAATGAACGCTTTGAAGCTACAAGCCTGGGCCTTATCTCCATAAACAGCAAGGCTTTCAAAAAATCAGGCATAGTAAGCAATTTTGCTGACGCTCTGTCAAAGAAAAAGATAAATGATGACACCGAATGGAACGGTGATATGCATTATCATCAGGTAGAAAAACCTATAGGCAGTCCCCTTGAATTTCTTGCTGAGAATGCAGAATTTTTGGCCATGAAGGGCGTTCCGATGCTGTATACACAGGAACGTTCCACCGTAGCGGGAATCCCCGACGGAGACGGTGCAAAGAATTCCACCTTCTATCTAGAAGGTCTTGTCAACAGAATGCTTGACTTTACCGTGAAGCGCCTGAGGGATGTTCTGACCAAATACGTAGATGTAGCGGTTGTAAATATATCAAAGCTGATACCTGAATTCATATATTATATAAGATGTGCCGAGCTTATCGAAAAATACACTGAAAAAGGATACAGCTTCTGTGCACCTGCTATCTCCGATACGATAGCTATGGATGCTCACGGGCTTTACAATATGAAGCTGGCAATGAACATTCAGCCAGATGAGATAATAAAGAATGATCTGGTATTTGATGAAGATAATACGGTATATATACTCACCGGTGCCAACAGAGGCGGCAAGACCACAGTAACACAGGCGGTAGGACTGCTGTATATAATGGCTCAGGGCGGCATTGATGTGCCGTGTGATGCTTTCTCATACAAGCCTGTAGACTGCATATATACTCACTTTCCTGCCGATGAGGACAAAACCATGGATCTGGGAAGACTTGGTGAGGAATGCGTCAGATTCAAGGATATATATTCCGAATGCACATCAGACAGTCTTATACTTCTGAATGAAACATTCTCCACCACTTCATTCGAGGAAGGCTACTATATCGCCCGTGATTCTGTCAGAGCGCTTTCGGAGAAGCACGTACGCACGATATACAACACCCATATGCATAAGCTGGGATATGAAGCGCATGACAACGCTTTCGGGAAAGGCGTATCTTCCATTATTGTAAAAAGCGATAACGGCAGCCGTTCCTTCAAAGTGGAAAAAGCACCTCCAGAGGGTATGTCTTTTGCAAGGGATATCGCAGAAAAATACGGTGTTACATACGATATGCTCACAGGAAACAAATCCTGAATAAAAAAGCAGCACATTGCCATAAACGGCTATGTGCTGTTATTTTATTATCCGATAAACAGCTGTACCCATGAATCAGTGCTTTCATCATAGCCTACACCGATAGAGGTAAACTCCGGATTAAGTATATTGCTCCTGTGTCCGCCAGATTTCATCCATGCGGCTACAACAGCTTTCGGGCTGACCTGACCCTGTGCTATATTCTCAGCTCTTGTGGTATAGGATATCTTTATGATATCCAGGCCTTTCGTACCGTCAGGCCTTGTATGGCTGAAACGCTCTGACAGCTCCTCAGCTCTTGTCGCAGCATATCCGCTGAGAGTTTCATCCTCTTCAAGAGGAAGGATACCGTATTTTGCGCGCTCCTCATTGACAAGTCTGACAACTTCGGAGGTATAATTTTCAGATGCCCGCTGATAACGGTCATCTTCTGATGATACACCGCCGACCTTGACCTTCAGTCTTTTCACCAGTGTACCGTCGGCTTGTCTTACGGTTATATCGGTATATCCGGGAGCTTTTCCCTTTATTTTCAGTTCAAAGGTCTCACCGTTCCACAGGCCGCAGCTTATCCCGACAAGCTTTGAATTGTCACAGGTGACATATACTTCCAAGGTATCAGACGGAACATCTACCATAACGGTTTGTCCTGTCTGCACCACTACATCGTAATTGTCATATACATCATAGGAGATAAATCCGGGCGTTTCATCATAGAACGTCTCGTAAGACTCATTTGATGGCTCGTTATCCGATGTGACGGTAACAGTGCATTTATATGAACGCCCGCCGCTTGTTACAATAAGATCGGCAGTACCCTCTCCTACAGCTGTGATCTTGCCGTTTCCGTATGAAAAAACACTGCTGTCTGTAACTCTCCATTTTGTCTTTTTAGCCGAACCCTTAAGCCTGATA
>CACZPE010000159.1 GCA_902782875.1 uncultured Ruminococcus sp.
GTACCAGAAATTTCTGAGGTTAGGATATGAAAAAGCACCCTGTACTCTTTATCATACTGGTCATTATCGGGAGCATATCCACATTAATGGCGCTTACTCTTGTCTGTGCGGTCACGATGGGATTTATTGGCATGGCGACCGAAAAACACACAGATGCTTTTATTGACAATAACAGAGCTTCATTTGAAAGTATAGCGGACGGGTATATCGACAGACTTTATGATTATGGTGAACAGTGCAAAGCTCCTGTTGATCGTCTCACGATGGAAGAATGGGTATCGGAAACGGGTGAACTGGAACTTACGATCGAAAGGCGTTATTACAAAGCTCCCAACGATCCGGTGGTGACAAAAAGAGAGATCATAGTCGATGAGAAAATCCCGCCCGAAGATGATAAACTGTTCGCGCAGCTTGCCGATCTGATGCAGAAAGGCTATGGTACTGATCTGAAAGATGTTTCCATGGTCATGTATATAGGCAATGATACGATAAAAGTTGATTTTTACAGCAGACAGGAGCAGGAAGACTGCATAGAGATACGCTACGAGACAGAAAAGCAGGACTATGAAACAGGAAATACCCCGGGCAGGTTTTATTACTTTGACAAGGATCACACATTCTATCAGAGTAAATGATAACAGAAAGGTCAATTTATGGAACTTTGGTACAGTGAAAATCATTCGGAACACGCCAAGATGTCTATACGCGTTGACAAGCAGCTTTACTGCGGTCAGAGCGAGTATCAGCGCATAGACGTGTTCGAGAGCAAGGAATTCGGGCGCTTTCTCACCCTTGACGGCATAATGATGCTCACGGAAAAGGATGAGTTCATATATCACGAGATGATAACCCACGTGCCGATGGCAGCGGGCAGGAACATACGAAATGTCCTTGTAATAGGCGCAGGCGACGGCGGCACAGTCAGGGAGCTCACCCGCTATGACAGCATAGAGCATATCGATATGGTGGAGATAGACGAGCAGGTGGTCGACGCGTGCAGGAAGTACCTTCCGCAGACGGCCTGCAGGCTCGATGACATCAGGGTGAATATACACTTTGAGGACGGCCTTCGCTTTGTGCGCAGCCGTGAGAACGAATACGACCTTATCATCGTTGACAGCACCGACCCCTTCGGACCGGGCGAGGGGCTTTTCACCACTGAGTTCTACGGCAACTGCTACAAGGCGCTTACCGATAAGGGTATACTCGTAAACCAGCACGAGAGCCCCTACTACGACGAGGACGCAAAGGCTATGCAGCGCGCTCACAGGCGCATAGCACAGTCATTTGACATATGCCGCGTGTATCAGGCGCATATCCCCACATACCCCTCGGGGCACTGGCTCTTCGGCTTTGCTTCAAAGGGCATAGATCCCCTTGATATCGATGCGGACGCATGGAATGCGCTGGGTATAAAGACACGCTACTACAACACCGATCTGCACAGGGGATGCTTTGCGCTCCCGAACTATGTAAAGGAGCTGCTCGAAGATGCAACCTGAGATAAAGGCATTCATAGGCTGTGACGCTGACTTTGACGAGGCACAGGCTGTAATATTCGGTGCACCCTTTGACAGCACCACGTCATTCCGTCCCGGCACGCGCTTCGGCCCTGCGGCGATAAGGAGCGAGAGCTTCGGGATAGAGACATATTCCCCCTATCAGGATAAGGATATTACCGATATAAAGGTATTTGACTCGGGCGACCTTGAGCTGCGCTTCGGCTCGCCTGTATCCGCACTTGAGGATATACAGGCGCATACAAAGGAAATACTCGATGCCGGCAAGCTGCCTGTTATGCTCGGCGGCGAGCATCTGGTCACCCTTGGCGCATTCCGCGCCGTGACTGAGAAATACGGCACTGATGTGCATATCATACAGTTTGATGCACACACCGACCTGAGAGAAGACTATCTCGGAGAGAAGCTTTCCCACGCGTGTGTTATCCGCCGCTGTTACGACATCGTCGGTGACGGGCATATATGGCAGTTCGGCATACGCAGCGGAGAGAGATACGAGTTTGAATTTGCGCGCCGTCACGGGCATATATATCCCACGGGGATAGACGGCGTGTGCTTTGATGCTGTCGATGAATGTGTGGCGGCTCTTGCGGGCAAAAAGGTATATCTCACGATAGACCTTGACGTGCTCGATCCGTCGGTGTTCCCGGGAACAGGCACTCCCGAGGCGGGCGGAGCGACCTTCAATCAGCTGCTTTCCGCGATAATAAAGATAGGAAAGCTTGATATCGTCGGTATGGACATAAACGAACTTTCCCCCCACTACGACCACAGCGGCGCATCCACTGCGATGGCCTGCAAGGTGCTCAGGGAACTGCTGCTTGCGGTAGTGGGATAGTTTTACGCCATAAGGCAGCCCGTCAGGGCTGACGGAAGGGTCTGTCACGGACAAAACAAACGCTTCCTGCTGACAGAGTTTCTTTTACGGTCATATCTCTGAATCCTGAGGATGCGGGATATGAGCAAAAGGCTCCCTCCGGGA
>CACZPE010000160.1 GCA_902782875.1 uncultured Ruminococcus sp.
CTGTCCTTGATTATATCAAGGTAGAAATTGGACATTTCGGTAACACAGAAATTATGTATGCTGTGTACGACAACATGGAAGTCAAATACATCGTAGCCCGCATTGACCTTGTCGATAAGGGCATTGAGACGTGTGAGCGCCCATCTGTCTATTTCCTTCATATCGCTGACAGCGACCATATCCTTGTCAGGATCGAAGCCGTCCTTGTTGCATATATTGCCGAGTATATACCTTGCGGTGTTTCTGATCTTCTTGTAGGTATCGGCAAGCTGCTTGAGTATATCCTTTGAAACTCGTACATCGGAATGATAATCCGAGGAAGCAGCCCACAGTCTGAGTATATCAGCGCCGTTCTGCTTTATTACATCAAGAGGATCTACACCGTTGCCGAGGGATTTATGCATCGCGCGTCCCTCGCCGTCAACTACCCAGCCGTGAGTGCAGACAGCCTTGTAGGGTGCACCGTTGCCGATAGCTGCGGAAGTAAGGAGCGATGACTGGAACCATCCTCTGTACTGGTCAGCACCTTCAAGATAAAGGTCAACAGGAAGGTCGAAGCCTCTTTCCTTCATAACGGCGGTATGTGTCACGCCGCTGTCGAACCATACATCGAATATATCCTTTTCCTTGTTGAAGGAGGTGCAGCCGCACTCGCACTTTGTCCCCTCGGGAACAAAATCAGCTGTGTCGCGGATATACCATGAATCAGAGCCTTCCTTGCGGAATATATCGGATACCTTTCTGATAAGTTCGTCGGTTACAACGGGCTTGCCGCAGTCCTTGCAGTAAAGCACCGGTATGGGAACGCCCCATGTACGCTGACGGGATATGCACCAGTCAGATCTGTCGCGGATCATTCCCTTGATGCGGTCTTCGCCCCATTCGGGGATCCACTGTACGCTCTCAACAGCCTTTATAGCATCATCCTTGAATTCCTTTACTGAGCAGAACCACTGTTCGGTAGCTCTGAAGAGTACGGGATTCTTGCATCTCCAGCAGTGAGGATACTGATGCTCTATCTTTTCAAGTGCGAAAAGAGCACCGCTCTGTTCGAGATCCATTGCGATAGCCTTATTCGCAGCATTTGTGGTAAGTCCTTCATATTTGCCGGATTCAGCGGTAAGCTTGCCCTTTGAATCAACGGGAACGACTATGCCTATCTCGGGGTACTTCTTGCATACCTCGAAGTCATCCACACCAAAGCCGGGAGCAGTATGTACACAGCCTGTACCGCTCTCAAGAGTAACATGATCGCCGACTATGACCATAGAAGAACGGTCAAGGAAGGGATGTGCAGTCATTATATACTCAAGGTCGGAGCCCTTGAATGAGCCTATCTTCTTGTATTCGGATATGCCCTTTGCACGCATTACGCCCTCGGAAAGAGCCTCTGCCATTACATAGTTCTCACCGTCTGCCTGGATGATGGTGTATTCATATTCAGGCCCTACGCATATTGCAAGGTTGCCGGGAAGTGTCCATGTAGTGGTCGTCCATATAACGAAATATGTATTGTCAAGTGAAAGTCCGAGAGAGGTGAAAAGCCCCTTGTCATCGGTGACCTTGAACTTTACATAGATAGAATGGCAGGGATCGTTGGAATACTCTATCTCAGCCTCTGCAAGTGCGGTCTGACAGTCGGGGCACCAGTATACAGGCTTGAGACCCTTGTATATATAGCCCTTCTTGTACATCTCGCCGAATATCTCGACCTGACGTGCTTCAAACTCGGGTCTGAGAGTCAGATACGGATCATCGAAATCACCCCAAACGCCGAGACGCTTGAATTCCTCTTTCTGACGGTCTATCTGGGTGAATGCATACTCGCGGCATTTCTTGCGAAGCTCGGGAGCAGGGATAGCGCCGTTCTCAACGCCGAGACCCTTGAGCACCTTGAGCTCGATGGGAAGACCGTGTGTATCCCATCCGGGTATATAAGGTGAACGGTATCCGGACATATTCTTCTGCTTTACGATGATATCCTTGAGCACCTTGTTGAGCGCTGTGCCCATATGTATATCGCCGTTAGCGTACGGAGGTCCGTCATGCAGCACATATGAGGGCTTGCCGGCATTCTTTTCGATCATCTTATAGTATGTCCTGCTGCCGTCCCA
>CACZPE010000161.1 GCA_902782875.1 uncultured Ruminococcus sp.
TATCATCAGGTTTCTGATTTAATTGTATTACATCCGGGCAGATATGTCAAGCGGATATCAACTTATAAAACAACCAGGCCGCAAACTGTATCGCATCCATAAAACAAATATGCGAAATCGCTGCCGGTCGTACCGGCCAGCCTGCCCGTGCAAAAACAAATATTGACCTGAGCATTTTTTTGTGATACAATAGGACAAAAGAAACATCGGAACAGGAGGGCGGATATGCAGGAACTGCTTGAACGTAAAAAAGGACTTCACAGAAGAGTACTCATCGTCGATGACGAATTTATAGAACGTGAAATGCTCGGACATATGCTAAATGACCTATATGAAGTTGCCTATGCCGAAAACGGTACGATCGCCCTTGATATGATACGAAACGAAAAGCTGACGCTCTCGCTCGTCATACTCGACCTTCATATGCCGGGGCTTGACGGCTACAGCCTGCTGAAGATAATCCGCGCCGACAGCGAGCTGCGCCGTATCCCCGTCATAGTGCTGACCTCCGAAAAGGGCGCCGAGGTAATAAGCCTGCAGCTTGGGGCAGCGGATTTCATCACAAAGCCCTATGAAGCTCCCGATGTGATAAGGGCAAGGGTCAGTCACTCCATCGAGCTTGCCGAGGACAGTATCATAATACACGAGACCGAGCGCGACAGCCTGACAGGACTGTTCAACAAGGAGTTTTTCATAGAGTACGGCAGGAGGCTCGACAATCAGAACGACAACATGCCCATGGATGCCATAGTTCTCGATATAAACCGCTTCCATATCGTCAATGAGCTTTACGGCAGGGCCTACGGCGATCTGATACTCAAAAGGATAGGCAGGAGCATCCATGAGCTTGTGCAGGACACAGGCGGACTTGCCTGCAGGTCGGGCAGCAACAGCTTCGGTATATACCTCCCCCACAGTTCGGACCTGAGGGAGAGACTGTCACGATATACGGCGCAGATCAATGAATCTATGGGCGACCGCAAGATCAGTATACGTATGGGCATATATATCGACGACGGCAGCATAACGGATATGGAGCGCAGATTTGACTGTGCAAGGCTTGCCTGCCACAAGCTGCGAAACAGCTATACCACCTGCTATGATTTCTACAATGCGGAGCTTCACAGCAGGGAGCTCCACTCAGAGCGCCTGATAAACGATATGGACAGGGCTCTTGCCGAAAATCAGTTCATGGTATACTATCAGCCGAAATACAATATCAGGGGCGACAGACCTGTGCTGTCAAGTGCTGAGGCCCTTGTGCGCTGGTCGCATCCCGAATTCGGCATGGTAAGCCCGGGAGAGTTCATATCGCTCTTTGAGAGCAACGGACTTATACAGAAGCTGGACAGATACGTGTGGAGCGAAGCGGCGGCTCAGATAAAGCGCTGGTACGATAAGTACAGCATATATATCCCCGTGTCTGTGAACGTATCAAGAGTGGATATCTTCAATCCCATGCTCGGTGATATACTTACGGATATCACACGCAGCAACGGTCTTTCTCCCGAAAAGCTGCTGCTCGAGATCACAGAATCCGCTTATACCGACAATTCGCAGCAGATCGTCGACACTGTATCATCGCTGCGTGACAGGGGCTTCAGGATCGAGATGGATGATTTCGGCTGCGGGTATTCATCGCTCAATATGCTGACCTCACTGCCGATAGATGCGCTCAAGCTCGACATGAAATTCATCAGGAATATCTGTGAGAACAAAAAGGATTACCGTCTTGTCGGCATTATGATAGATATTGCAAGACTGCTTGAAGTGCCTGTAATAGCGGAGGGCGTCGAAACAAAGGAACAGATGGAGCTGCTTAAGGATATCGGCTGCGACATCATACAGGGATATTATTTCTCAAAGCCCGTGCCCGCAGATGAATTTGAAAAGCTCATAGCAGCAAAGGAGTAACTATGATCACACTCGATAAACTCAGAGAATACGGCGCAGATGTTGACGAGGGTCTGGTGCGCTGCATGAACAATGAAGATTTCTATCTTATGCTCGTCGGCAAGGCACTGGATGACAGCAGACTTGTCCAGCTTGAGCGACAGCTTGATGAAAAGGATCTTGACGGCGCATTTGAATCCGCCCATGCGCTTAAAGGAATGTATTCAAATCTGTCGCTTGATCCCATCACAAAGCCCGTAACCGAGATGACAGAGCTCCTGCGCAGCAGGACGGATACCGATTATTCCGAACTGCTGGCAGAGACAAAGAAACAGTTTGCAGCCCTCTGCAGCCTTAGCTGAAAAGATGATGCGCTATGACAAACAAAAGAATGATCCCCGTGGCGGTCATAGGCAGCGCACTGGTGGCCTTCATACTTATATTCGGCACGATATGGACAGGCCATAAGGCAAGGCAGGACACCGA
>CACZPE010000162.1 GCA_902782875.1 uncultured Ruminococcus sp.
TCAAGCACGACATCAGCAAGTATCACATAGTCATAATCGAGGACATCATCGACACGGGACGCACACTCAATGAGATAATCAAGATACTCAACGTCCGCAATCCCCTGTCCCTGAGAGTGATAACCCTCCTCGACAAGCCCGACCGCCGCGTGGTAGACCTTAAAGCGGACTACTCACTGTTCACCATACCCGACTACTTCGTTATCGGCTACGGTCTGGACTACGGCGAGTTCTACCGCAATCTGCCTTACATAGCGGAATTTGAAGAGTGAGGTGGGGCAGATGCTTGAAAAGCTGTTCAAACTTAAAGAGCGCGGCACCAGCACCAAGACTGAGATAGCCGCAGGCATAACCACATTTATGACAATGGCGTATATCCTCGCCGTAAACCCCAACGTCCTGTCAAAGACAGGCATGGACCCCACAGCAGTGCTCCTTGCCACATGTATCGCTTCGTTCATAGGAACTGTGTGCATGGCTTTCATGGCAAATCTGCCCTTTGCTCTTTCGGCAGGCATGGGACTCAACGCCTACATGGCGTACACGGTCTGCGGTAATCTGGGCTATCCGTGGCAGGTGGCTCTCCTTGCGGTATTCATCGAGGGTATCATTTTTATCGTCCTGTCTCTCACCAAAGTCAGAGAAGCCATATTCGACGCCATACCCCTTTCGATGAAACGGGCGGTATCCGTGGGTATCGGTCTGTTCATCGCATTCATTGGGCTTCAGAACTCAGGTCTTGCAGTTGACTCCGCAACTCTTGTACAGCTGAGGGACTTCCGCGAGGATTTCCATACCGCAGGCATATGCGCACTCCTTGCACTTATAGGACTGCTCATAATGTCCGTGCTTTACATCAAAAGAGTAAAGGGCGCTATCCTCATAGGCATACTTGCCACATGGATACTGGGCATCATCTGCGAGGTCACGGGAATATATACTCCCGCCCCTGAGCTTGAAGCATTCTCACTTATCCCCTCATTCACCATGACCGACTTCACAAAGCTGGGCGACACATTCGGTCAGTGCTTCAGCGTGGACTTCGACGCTGTGGGAATATTCAACTTCATCGTTGTTATATTCTCATTCCTCTTCGTTGACCTCTTCGACACACTCGGCACTCTCATAGGCGTCAGCACAAAGGCAGGGCTCCTCGACAAAGAGGGCAAACTTCCTGCAATACGTCCCGCCCTCATGGCAGATGCCGTGGCTACTACCGCAGGCGCTGTGCTCGGTACATCTACCACCACCACCTTTGTTGAGTCCTCCGCAGGCGTTGCGGCAGGCGGAAGAACAGGTCTCACAGCCCTGACTACGGCTGTACTGTTCCTGCTGTCAATGTTCCTTGCACCTATATTCATTGCTATACCCGCATTTGCAACAGCCCCAGCCCTTATTCTGGTAGGCTTCCTCATGTTCTGCACGGTATCAGAGATAAAAGTTGACGAGAAAAACTACGCCTCGGCTATCCCCGCTTACCTCTGCGTCATAGCAATGCCGCTGTTCTACAGCATATCCGAGGGTATCGCCATCGGCGTTATCTCCTACGTGGTGATAAATCTCATCTGCGGCAAGCGCAGGGAGATAAATCCTATCATGTATGTACTCGCAGTACTCTTTGTACTCAAATATATTTTCCTGTGATCCTCGGCGCCATGCGCCATAAGCAAATACTATCTTAGGGGGAGTTTTATGATCCTTTACTATTCAGCTACGGGCAACACAAAGTTCATTGCCACGGAGCTTGCAAAAAAACTTGACGACCAGTGTATAGACCTTCTTGTCAGGATAAGAAAAAACGACTATTCGGAGCTCCACTCCGACAAGCCGTTCATCGTCTGTGCACCTGTTTATATGAGCGAAATGCCGCGGTTCGTATACGACTATCTGAAAAACACAAGCTTCACAGGCAGCAGGGCTGTATACTTCATCGCCGACAACGCAGGCTATGCAGGCATAACCGCATGGCAGGCAAAAAAGCTTTTCAAGAAAAAGGATATGGAGTTCATGGGCTGCGCAGAGCCTGTAATGCCCAATAACTACTATATCAGCCATTACAAGGGTCAGACAGACGACGAGA
>CACZPE010000163.1 GCA_902782875.1 uncultured Ruminococcus sp.
ATATTATCCGCACCATATTGTACAGAAAGCCGTCCGCGGAGACGGTAAGTATCACCATATCCCCGTCCCTTGCAACGCTTATATCGGTCACGGTGCGCACATTGTCGTCCTTGAGCCCCGAGGTGCCGCAGAATGCGGAAAAGTCGCGGGTACCGATGATACACTGCGCAGCCCTGTTCATAAGCTCTGCGTCAGCCTTGTAGGGATAGTGATAGGCCCGTCTGTACAGAAAGGGATCCTTTATATCCGCGTTATGTATCAGGTAGATATACTCCTTGCCCCTGCAGGAGTATCTTGCATGAAAATCCTCCGGTGCATCGGCGCAGTCGAGTATCGCTATATCATCGGGCAGCAGGCTGTTCATGCCGCGTATGAGCCCCTTGCAGGGCACCTGACACTCCGTCCTGAAGGAAAACACGAATTCATTGGCGTGTACCCCCGCATCAGTGCGCGAGCAGCCGTATATCACCGTCTTCTCCTTGAGTATGCCGGAGAGCGTATCCTCTATGATATTCTGCACCGCGCATACATTCGGCTGCCGCTGGAACCCGTGATACGCCGCCCCGCAGAAGGAGGCCGTCACACGCAGATTTCTCATACCGCAGCGCCTATCCTTCCGAGATTGATGACCATGATCGCACAGAGGAAGAAAAGGGATATGCTCAGCGCCAGGTAATCCTTGCCGCCCGATACCAGGGTCTTGAGCTTGGTCCTGCCCTCTCCGCCGTTGTAGCAGCGGCATTCCATGGCAAGCGCCAGCTCCTCGGCACGTCTGAAGGAGGATACGAAAAGCGGTATCAGTATCGGTACGAGCGCCTTTGCCCTCTGTGTCAGGGAGCCGCTGTCAAGCTCCGCTCCCCTTGCCTTCTGGGCAGCCATGATCTTGTCTGTCTCCTCTATCAGCGTGGGTATGAAGCGAAGCGCTATCGTCATCATCATTGCAAGCTCATGGGCGGGGAACTTTATCTTCGCCAGGGGCTTGAGTATCTGCTCTATCGCGTCAGTGAGCACGATGGGCGATGTTGTGTAGGTAAGCAGCGATGAACCGCATATCAGGGCTATGAGCCTTATTATCATGAATGCAGAGGTCTCAAGGCCCTTGTCTGTTATCCTGAGGGTGTATATCTTCACGAGAGTTATGCCCTCGATGAAGAATATATTGAGCACGGAGGTTATGACAATTACGGGTATTATGGGCTTTAAGCTCTTGAGCATCAGCTTCGGCGAGAGCTTTGATGCCGCGAATGCCATCACAAAGAACAGCAGCGCCACTCCGAGGGAGATGAAATTCTTCGCCGAGAACAGCATTACTATGAATACCGCGGTTATCAGTATCTTGAAGCGTGCATCGAGCTTGTGTACAACGGAATCCCCGGGGAAATACTGACCTATGGTGATATCCTTAAGCATTGGCTTCCCCGTCCTTTCTCCCCATGTATTCCTTTATCGTCTTGAGGGCGAAATCAACGGTATATACATCTCCCCTGATATCTATCCCCTTCTGTCTGAGCAGGCTGAACACCTTTGTCACCTGGGGCACCGCAAGGCCGATACCTGCGATCTCATCCGCCCTTGTGAACACATTCGGCGGCGTGTCATAGCAGAATACCTCGCCCTTGTTCATGACGAGTATCATCTGCGCGAACCTTGCCACGTCCTCCATGCTGTGTGATACCAGCAGCACCGTTGAATGTGTCTGTTCGTGATACTCCTTTATCTGGGAGAGTATCATCTCCCTGCCCTTGGGGTCAAGGCCCGCCGTAGGCTCGTCAAGTATCAGCACCTTCGGGCGCATCGCCATAACTCCCGCTATCGCCACGCGCCTTTTCTGGCCGCCGGACAGCTCAAAGGGGGATTTCTCCAGCAGGGATTCGTCAAGGCCTACAAGGGCTGCAGTCTCCTTTACCCTCTTCTCGGTCTCGGCATCATCGAGCCCCATATTCTTAGGGCCGAAGGCGATATCCTTGTATACCGTCTCCTCAAATATCTGGTACTCGGGGTACTGAAAGACCAGTCCCACCTTGAAGCGCACGTCGCGCAGCTTCACAGACTTGTCGTGTATGTCCTGACCGTCTATGTACACCTTGCCCGACGTAGGCTTGATAAGCCCGTTGAGATGCTGTATCAGTGTGGATTTGCCCGAACCGGTGTGACCTATCACACCGACAAAGGCACCCTCCTCTATTTCGAGATCAACGTTTTTTACCGCCGTTTTCTCAAACGGAGTGCCCTGACTGTAGGTATAGGTCAGGCCCTCTGTCTTTATTATCAAAGTCTATTCCCCCGGTATGCCGTCCTCCTCTCATATCATGGAATATCCGGCCTGCTTTCTCTCGTGGGAGAGATACATCAGAACAGGTATATTCACTGCGGGAAGGCAGCAGAGTATAGTCATAACAGCATTTTTTCTTGCTGTATAGATCTTGTCCTTGTAAAGCCTGCGCACAGCCGTTATGCCCGCACAGGCAGCAAATATATGGAATATGAAGAAAAGCACCATAGCTGCTCCGGACATCTCAAAGAGAGGAGCGCACGCCGCAAAGGCCTCTATACCCATCACAGGGGCATAGAATATCGCCAGGAACGCCGCTACCACGATGCCGATGCCGAATGTGAACACCGCCAGCACAAGTCCCGCAAGGAACAGCACCAGAAGTCTTACAATCAGCGCACCTGCAAAAGTAACCGCCGCCGCTGCAAATATCACTGCAGCCGCCGCCAGCAGAAGCACGGAAAAGCAGGCTGTGGCCGCACCGAAGGAAAACAGTCCCTCGGCATCCGCACTCTCGGTATCCCTGCCTGTGCCGATAAAGCCTATCACGCAGAATACTGCGTTTATCACGGCTATGAGCACCCAGAGTATCGGTGCGGCATCGGCTGCGGACAGAGCTATGCCCGTCTCCTCGCCTGTATACGTTACCCGCGACGGATCAAACGCCGCTGCGAGCCCCGTGAACACGGGTATGAACGGCAGCACCGACAGGATCATGTATATAGCCCTGTTTTTGCCGCTGCCGGGATCTATCCGCCCGGTCCTGTCAAGAATGAAATACGCTATGGTCAATACCAGAAAAACTATACCGATCATATATCCATCTCCTTTTTGATGACAAGAACGTTTTTCTTTATCATAGCACAAAAAAGGAGAAAGTACATTAAAATCAGATTAGAATAACGCCTCTTATGTGATAACACAGTGAAGACGGGATGAAAGTTGAGTTTGGAGTGTGGAGTGTGGAGTGTGGAGTTAATGTGTCCCATGCGGGGACAGATTAACATTTTCAGAGTCTCCAACCAGTGAATCTTTCCACGGACAGAGTCTGTTTTATTCGCGGCGAAGCCGCTCTATAACTCCACACTCC
>CACZPE010000164.1 GCA_902782875.1 uncultured Ruminococcus sp.
ATTAGTGATTTGATTAGTTTTGTATAACCGTTTATTCAGTTTAACTAATATGAGTATAGTAAATAATATGGTTTTTTCAAATTAATTGGATAGAATAAACCTCCCCTGAAAGGGGAGGGGGACCACCAGCCTAAGGCTGGTGGTGGAAGGGTCTCCCACACTAAAGAATATGATAACACCCACTCACCAGCTACGCACAAACATATCCGCCCCAACACAATTGCTAATTGCTCATTGCTAATTGCTAATTGAAAAACTCCACACTGTAATAATGAAGCTGAAAAGTGAAGAACGAATAGAGAATAACTAAACCCTAAGCCCTAAACCCTGAACCCTTTTTTCTCTGCAATTGCCCTATGCTAATTGTAAATTTCATCGTGATAATTCGTCAAAATCCCCAATTTTTTCATACAAATAGCAACTTTTATAACAAACTACCATTGAGATTTTACAAAATTGTGTAAATTGGCTTGACAAAACGGGAAAAATGCGATAAAATGACTTTATGCAAATGAGTGTATATGAGAGCGATAGTATGAAAGAACCCGATGATATTATTTCAAGATGTTCCGATGAGGAGCTTGTCCGCCGCTTCAGGGAGGGCACATCCGCAGAACGTGTGGTACTGACGGAGCTTGTGTCGAGATATTTCGGATTTCTCAAATCAAGGACTGCAGAGCTCTGCTCCGACAGCTCCGCCTTTGAGGATCTTCTCCATGAGGGCATACTCGGATTTATCACGGCGGTGCGCCGTTTTGACGAGCAGAAGGGCCGGTTCTTTCCCTTTGCATATGCCTGCGTATCAAACAGGATAACCGATGCTCAGCGCAGACGCACCGATACGTTATATCTTGACGAGGATGACGAACAGGACAGTGCACTCTCTCCAGAAGCGGCCGTCATAAGCCGCGAGCTTGCTGCAGATGCTCTTGCAGCACTCTCCCCCCTTGAATATGAGGTCCTGCTTCTCAGGATATCGGGGCATTCATTCGACGAGACAGCACAGGCGCTTAATGTGACCAGACGTTCCGCAGAGAACGCCGCAGGCAGGGCCAGACAGAAGCTCAGGCATTTCCACATGGAATAGCCGTGTACAAGTTATACCGCCGCAAGGCTGTATATATATCCAACTAAGTAGCTTAAATCTCAGAGCGTTGTTTTACAAAGGTGTCGGTGCGAATCCGTCCTTAGTCCACAATTTTTATTTAAGTGAGGTAAACCAAGATGTTCCAGGACAAGACATTAGTCTGCAAGGACTGCGGAAAGGAATTCGTATTCACAGCCGGCGAGCAGGAGTTCTACGCTGAAAAGGGCTTCGAGAACGAGCCCCAGAGATGCAAGGACTGCCGTTCCGCTCGTAAGAGCAAGAGAGCTGAGAGGGAAATGTTCGAGGGCGTTTGCGCTGAGTGCGGCGGCGTTGCAAGAGTTCCCTTCACTCCCAGAGAGGGTCAGCCCATTCTCTGCAGCGAGTGCTTCGCAAAGTCTAAGGCATAATATCAAAGGACGGCATCCGATGGTGCCGTCCTTTTTTATTGTCCTGTAGTGATCATCACGCGGTCACAGTGAGCAGCTTCTTTGTCTGAGGCACACCGAAAAGCACCGCTGCGCCGATAGTCGTGAAGATAAGCTCGGGGAGCATATACGATCCGTTATAGAGCAGTGAGTATACCACAGAGCTCTCTGTAGAGAAGCCGTTCCACAGCTCTCCGTAGGACTGCCATATAACAACGCCCGACAGGAAATGGAACAGAAATCTCATCATTATCGCCAGCACTGTGCCCGCGATATTTCCTGCATTACCCTTGTCCCTGAATACACCTGCGATGCCGAGCACAGTATATGCGCCTATATAATCGAGGAATATGCAGGCAGAGAGCATAACGGGAGTAAGCCCCCAGGTGAAAAGTCCGTCGCCCACGCCCTGAGCGAACTGAAAGAGCGAGAACAGGAACGAACAGCCCAGCCCCCAGCCTATGCCCCTTCTGATGCTGAAAACAGCTATCGGGAGCATGGACAGCAGTGTGATAGAGCCGCCCCAGGGCAGTTTATACACCCTGATATAGCTCAGTACAACGGCAAGAGCCACCATAACGGCGCACTCCACCATGCAGCGGGTCTTCTGATTTGACATAAAAAACATCCTTTCCGTGTGGATAAGGACGCAGTGAAAGCGGTACACACAGGTGTACCTTATTTTCTTTCTCCCTACGCCGGCATTATCCGAATCAGGTAATAACGGTCTGGGCTTTAAGCCCACTCTCAGCACGATCTGCATTATGATATCACAACGCCATCGGCTCCCAAAGGATATATTACATCAGTTCGCCTGTTTTGTCAAGCGGATATATATTTTTTTACAGGATAAACATATACTGAAATATGATTGTTTACATAAGATATGCCATAAAAAAACCCGGAAGCATCTTCCGGGTTTTTGGTATATCATTTCACCTTGAAATCCACATCAATGGGATCCTTGTCATCCTTTTTCTTCTTGATTACCTCCGTACCGAGCAAAGCAGCGCTGAATCCCGTTATGCTCAGTATCACAAAGGCTATGAACGCGAAAAATGTCAGTCGTTTCACTGCTCTTCCTCCTGTTCTTCGGTATCCTCCCCGGGATCATCGGTCTCTTCCCCGCTGTCGGTCTCTGCGTCCTTCTCCGTTGTCTTTTCTCCGCTGTCCTTGTCCTCTGACTCCTCATTGCCGGGAGTGATGTGATATACAGCCCTGCCGTCCTCATCAAGCCAGTTCATCTCATCAAAGAATTCCTCGAGACACATTTTCTTCTCTGTGATGAGCTTAGCATAGTATTTACCCACATAGCGGTAATGCCACGGCTCATATTTTATGCCTGTTATATCCGTCTTGCCCTCGGGGAAGGAAAGTATCAGTCCGTAGTCCGCAGCGTGCTCGCTGAGCCATGCAAAGCCCTCTGTGTTCTTGAAGCCGTCATCGGTCATATCAGTATAGTCATCCTGCATGATATCACAGGCAAGACCGCTGTTATGCTCGCTCTCACCGGGCAGAGCCACTTCGAGCTTTGTATCTGCGATAGCTTCCTCCTCGGTCATTCCCCTGTTGTCTATCCTGTCCTGTACGCTCCTGTCGAAGTTATCCTGCTGATACTCATATGTGCGGAAGCCCGATACTATCACAAGATGCACGCCGTCCTCCTCGGCATCGGCTATCATCTGGCTGATGTACGGCGCACAGCGCGAATCCATATAGTAGCCCTTCCAGCTTTCGTATACCTTTTCGGTATCGATATTCGCGCAGTATTCCTTTGATACGGGGTTCTTGGAATTCACAAGGAACATCGCCCATGTATCATCGGCTTCG
>CACZPE010000165.1 GCA_902782875.1 uncultured Ruminococcus sp.
CATATCACAGGAGGCGGCTTCTACGAGAACATCCCCCGCTCCCTTCCTGCAGGCATCTCCGCAAAGATCGACCGCAGTGCAGTACAGGTACTGCCCATATTCGACCTTATCGCAAAGACAGGAAAGATACCCGAAAGGGATATGTTCAACACCTTCAACATGGGCGTAGGTATGATCGCCTGTGTGGATAAGGCTGACGCTGACAAAGCGATCGCTTCGCTCAGGGCTGCAGGCGAGGACGCTTATGTGATAGGCGAGCTTGTAGAGTCCGATGAGGGCGTTATAATCGCATAATGGACAAAAACAAGAGTACTAAGGTGCTGAAAGCAGTTTCGACCGTCTTTCTGCCCCTTAGTATCATATCTGTTTCACTTTTTGCCGTAATAGGCTATGTACTGGTATGGGTAGGCTCATCCGGCGGGAAGAAGCGCTATTTCAAAGGCTCTGCGGGCATGTATCTGACAGAGGCGGCACTCTCCCTGATAAAACTCTGCATACTCAGCCGTTTCGGCATTATGGGGCGCAGCTTTGCATTTGCGGTATTCGACAGGACAGCATTCACCGTCTTCTGGGCAGTGACCGCTGTGATCATGGCTGTACAGGGGATACTCTCGGTAAAGGCCGCAAAAAGCTGCACAAACAACGGACATTTTCTTGAATAGGTGGATATATGAAAAACATTATCGTACTCGTATCGGGCGGCGGTACGAACCTGCAGGCTCTTATTGATGCCGGAGAAAGAGGAGAGATAAAAGGCGGCAGGATCACCTGCGTCATATCCTCCAAGGAGGGGGCAGATGCTCTCGAAAGAGCCGCTAAGCACGGGATAAAGGGCATAACACTGCCGAGGAAAGACTATCCCGACAACAGGGCATACTCCGAGGCTCTGCTCGGTATACTCAAAAACGAGAACGCAGATATAATAGTATATGCCGGCTTTATGACCATACTCGACGAGTGCGTATGCAATGCCTATCCCTACAGGATGGTCAATGTCCATCCCGCACTGATACCCTCTTTCTGCGGAAAGGGATATTACGGTCTTCATGTACATGAAGAAGTGCTCAGAAGAGGCGTCAAGGTCACGGGTGCCACGGTGCATTTTGTGACTGCAGAATGCGACGGCGGACCTATTATACTGCAGAAAGCCGTATACATCGAAGAAGGCGACACACCCGAGATACTCCAGCGCAGAGTAATGGAACAGGCTGAATGGAAGATACTCCCCGAAGCTGTTTCTCTTCTCTGTGAGGACAGGATAGAAGTCAGGGACAATATAACACATATCAAATAAAAGGAGCGGATAGTATGAAAACAGCAAAGATCGAGAATTTGCTCACAGCAAATGCATACCCCGGAAGAGGCATAATCATCGGCAGGTCTGCCGACGGAAATACTGCTGTTACAGCATATTTCATCATGGGCAGGAGCGTTAATTCCCGCAACCGTGTATTCACCGAAACCGCAGACGGTATCAAGACAGAGGCAGCCGATCCCTCAAAGCTTTCTGATCCGCACCTTATCATATACTCTCCCGTAAGAGTTCTTGGCAACAAGACGATCGTGACCAACGGTGACCAGACCGACACGATATACGAGCTTATGGACAGACAGCAGACCTTTGAGCAGGCTCTGCGCACCCGTGTATATGAGGATGATGCACCAAACTACACACCGCGCATATCCGGCATCATGCACATAGACAACGGCTCATACAACTATGCAATGAATATAATCAAGTCCGCAGACGGCGATCCCGACTGCGTTGAACGTTTCACATATTCCTACACCACACCTCTTGCAGGCGTAGGACATTTCATCCACACATATATGGGTGACGGCTCTCCCCTTCCTTCATTTGAGGGCGAGCCCGAAAAGATCGAGATAGGCAATGACAGCATAGACGCATTTGCAGACAAGCTGTGGAATGCCCTCAACGAGGACAACAAGGTATCCCTGTTCGTAAGGTACATCGACATCGCAACAGGCAAGGCTTCTACAAAGGTGATAAACAAGTACAGCAAGGTA